>JAZFUC010000188.1:0-11931 GCA_036446995.1 Dehalococcoidales bacterium
TCCAATCCCCAGGCCGGCCACCATCGGGGTAATGGAAATATCAAAATAATCGAGCAGGACCAGCACCCCGATAACATAGATAAACAGCACCGTAAACCTTCTTATCAAGCGGATGAGGGACTGGCGCACTCTTACCCGGCGCAAATACCAGTTAAGCACCACTCCCTCGCTCCGGGCCAGGCCGTAAGTGATAATGATAATCAGCCCGGCGATACCCGTCTTTCCCAGGACATCCCGCCAGGACTCGGTAAAGGAGAGAGAGCTTAAAGCCAGGAGAAGCCCCTCAAAGACGATGATGAGAAAAAGGGGCTTGGCAAAGCTGCCGATAAACGGGGGAACCAGGGCCGTCTTTTGTGAACGCTTTTCGAGCCTGCGCTGGAAGCCCCTCATACCAAGGTGAACAAACCAGGCTGCCAGAACAGAGACAAGCAGTACACCGGTGGCCCAGGCCGCTTCCAGAAATAAGGTTCCTGAAACAAATTCAGGCTGCATATTCAGTCCTCCGTCATTCAAGCGCAGATAATAGATAATTTACGCAGATGGGCTGTCTTTGTCAAACTCAACTTCATATGGATTTATTCCTGGTTTAGCTGACAATGGTCTTACGGGCATCCTGTATTAATGAATATCTTATTATCATTAACCCCATCCCCCTTAGTCCCCCCCGATTTCATCGGGGGGGAAGAGTTGAGTTTAAGAGGGGCGAAGCCCCTCTTAAACTCTCCTTAATTTACCGGGGCTTTACTTCAAAAGAACCTGACCCATGCCACCTTGAGCGTAGCGAAGGGTCTTTTAGTTGGTAAAGACTGAAAGATTCTTCGTCGTCCCGTTCCCGTATCAAGCACGGGACAGGCTTCATCGGGATTCCTAAGAATGACATTTGAGGCAAGGCCCCTTTCAAGAGAAGAGGGAGTTACCGTTAGAGAGGGGGACCAAGGGGGTGAAGTTCACCAGAATTTGATAACGGATAAAAGTTAAGACTCCTCAGCTTGTCAAAAGCCCCTAAATAAAGACACCCCCGATTTCCATTGACGATACACCCGTTACCGAATATAATTCAGTACTGTACTCTTTAAAAAGACCCGGTGTCATAAAGGAGATATGTTTATGGCGGGAATAGTATCATACGGAGCCTACATACCACTGCGCCGGCTGGGGAAAGGGACCCAGGGGTGGCGATCCCAGAATGAAAAAGCGGTGGCCTATTATGATGAAGACAGCCTGACGATGGCGGTAGCCGCGGCTATCGACTGCCTGGGTAATGACAACAGGGAGACGATAGACGGCCTTTACGCTGCCTCTACCACCCACCCTTACAAAGAGAAACTGGCGGCCACCACGATAGCCGGAGCCGCCGATTTGCGAAGCGATATCATAACCATGGACTGCACCGATACTCTGAGGGCAGGCACCGGCGCCCTGAGAATGGCCGCTGATACGGTCAAGGCCGGTTCAGCGAAGAAGATAATGGTGACGGCCAGCGATTGCCGTTTGGGGCCGCCCCGCAGCGACCTGGATACCAACTTCGGAGACGGGGCCGCCGCCTTCATAATCGGAAACGAGAATGTGCTAGCCACCATAGAAGCCAGCTATTCCGTCTCTAACGAACTGCTCGATTTGTGGCGGGGAGATACCGCCAAGTTTGTCCATACCTGGGAAGACCGCTGGGTGCAGGAAGAGGGCTACCTCAAGGTGTTTCCCCGGGTAATGGGTGATTTCTTCAAGAAAAACAATCTGACCACCGCTGATATTACCAAAGCCGCCTTTTCAGGCAACAACCCCCGGCGGCACGCCCAGATGGTCAAGACACTGGGGTTTGAACCGGGCCAGGTCCAGGACCCGCTTTTCAGCACCGTGGGCAATACCGGCACGGCCTCAGCCCTGATGATGCTGGTGGCCGCCCTGGAAGATGCCAGCCCGGGGGATAAAATACTCTGCGCCAGTTACGGAGACGGAGTGGATATTCTCCTCCTCCAGGTCACAGACCAGATTAAAAAGGCGGGCAAAGGGCGGGGCATCAAAAAGCACCTGGCCCACAAAATGATATTCCCCAGTTATGACGCCTATCTGCTTTTCCACCACCAGGCGGGTGACCCGGAGGCGGACGGGGGCCTTTCGGCTTCAGCCATCGCCCGGGAGAAGGAAGCCATATATCCCCTCCACGGCAGCAAGTGTAAAGTCTGCGCCACCATCCAGTATCCCCCCCAGCGGGTCTGCACCAACTGCCGTACCAAGGATGAGTTTGACCGTATCCGGCTCTCTGACAAGAAAGCCGTCATATTCACCCGGGTGCTGGATTACGCCGCCCCGGTGCCCGGCTATGATTCGCCCGGTGTGGACCTGCTTATCGACTGGGAAGGGGGCGGCCGGGCCAATTTCGCCCTGACGGACAAGAAGTCCAAGCCGGAAGATATTCCTATGGGCATGAAGGTGGAGATGACCTTCAGAAAGCTCAGGGCGGCCGGGGGAATCCACCACTATTTCTGGAAAGCAATGCCGCTACGGGAAAGCTGGATTCACAAGGAGGAAAGTTAAATGGCAGAAGGCAATATCAAGGATAAAGTCGCCATCGTCGGTATGGGCTGTGTCAAGTTCGGTGAGAACTGGGAACAGAGCGCCAGCGATATGATGATAGACGCCGCTTACGAGGCGTTTGAAGATGCCGGAATAGAATCTGACCGCCTGGAGGCGGCCTGGTTCGGTTCCACTCGCATCGGCCTGGGAGAGCCCCTGGCTTATGCCCTCAAACTGGACTATATTCCCGTCACCCGGATAGAAAACCTCTGCGCCACGGCTACCGATGCATTCAGGAATGCCTGCTTCGGTGTCGCTTCCGGTATGTACGATGTGGTGCTGGCCCTCGGAGTCGAGAAACTGAAAGACCAGGGCCGGGGCGGTCTGGGGAGCGGAGGAGGCGAACCTACCAGCGGGCTGGGAGTCCCGTCCGGGGGGCCTTTTACCGCCTTTGCCCGGATGGCAAACCGCTATATGGAGCATTACGGCTGGAGTTATGATGATTTCAAGCCTATTCTGTCCAGGATTGCCGTCAAGAACCACTACAACGGCTCGCTCAACCCCAAGGCCCATTTCCAGAGCCCTATCACCATGGAGCAGGCCATGAATGCCCCCATGATGGCCTGGCCCCTGGGACTCTATGACTGCTGCGGAGTCAGCGACGGGGCGGCCGCGGCCATTATTTGCCGGGCAGACATCGCCAAGAACTTCAGAGATGACTACGTGCTGGTCAAGGGAATAGGCCTGTCTGTCGGCGCCCGGCAGGGCTGGCTGCAGCAGGGTGATGACATGGTGCACATGGAACCGACAGTTCGGGCCGGGCAACAGGCCTACGCACAGGCGGGAATTAAAGACCCCTATAAAGAAATAGACCTGGCAGAGGTGCACGACTGCTTCAGTATCACCGAGCTGGTTATTATGGAAGACCTTGGTTTCTGCGGACGGGGAGAGGCGCCTCAGTACATTAAGGAAGGCCGTTTTGAGCTGGATGGAGACCTGGCCATTAACCCGGACGGGGGCCTGAAATCATTCGGCCACCCCATCGGAGCCAGCGGGCTGAGGATGCTCTACGAGGTATACAAGCAGCTCCAGGGCAAAGCCGGACCCCGCCAGCGCAAGAACCCCACTCTGGGCATGACTCATAACTTCGGCTTTAACCCCGGTTCCGGCGTCGGCTCTGTCACCATCATAGGCCAGCGGGACTAGAAAAAGAATAATCAGTACCTGAGATAATAAATATTAAGGCTCCTTACAGAAGCATAACCCTGTAAGGGGCCTTAATAATTACCTTGATAATTCCGCTTAGCCGTCTTTAGTACCCGTGCTTTTTGCTGACCATATTGAGTAGTTTCCGCCCCTCGATATAACGTTTCAGGTTCTCTACGAAAATCCGGGTCGTCCCCAGCGTGTTGTCCTCATCCGATCCGCCGGAGATGTGAGGAGTTATTACCAGATTGGATAGCCCCCAGAGCCGGCTTTCGGCCGGTAGAGGCTCGGTAGCAAAGACATCCAGCCCCGCCCCGGCAATCCACCCTTCCTCCAGGGCCCGGGCCAGCGCCTCTTCATCCACTACCCCGCCCCGGGCAATATTAATCAGGAACGCGCCGGATTTCATTGTCCCGAGTTCCTTTTCTCCGATTATTTTTGAGGTAGCCGGAGTAAAAGGCAGGGTCAGGGCCACGAAATCGCTTTCGGCCAGCAGTTCCGGCAGCCGTTTTGCCGGATACAGGGTATCAACATTCCTGGCCTTTCCGGTCTGTTTTACGCTCCGCCGGGTAGCCAGCACTCTCATTCCAAAGGCCTTCGCCAGGCGGGCGGTTTCTCGACCGATACTGCCCAGACCGACTATGCCCAGCGTTTTCCCCCGCAGAACCGAAGGGCTGACCTTTTGCCAGACCTGGTCCTGCTGGAATTGAAAACAGAACGGAGACCGCTTGACGAACATCAGCATCTGGCCCAGGATATACTCGGCAATCGGCCCCGCGTGGAGACCGGAAGCATTGGTCACCATCGCCCGGTTCTGTTTTACTTCATCGGTCATAAAATGCTCCACCCCGGCCGACATCGTCTGAATCCACTTCAGCTTCGGCGTCCGGCCGAGAATGCCCGGAGGCAGTCTGAAACCATAAAGCACCTCCCCTTCAGCCAGCAAGGCATCGAGTTCTTTCTTACTTGAAAAATCCCCTTTCCTCTCGGCCCGGAGTTTATCGGCCACATCGGTGACTGTTATCCGGGGGCTGACTCCGGCTATCCGCTGCCGGCTTTCCTCTCCCAGTGAGGTTAAAATAAGCACGTTAACAGGTTCCATATAAAGCACATCCTTCCTCAGATATATAGCAGTGAGATATATCGTAATATCCGTTATATTAGCATTGTTAGGCTCGCTACCGCCAGCCGGGACAGCTTTTCAAATGCTGTCCGCCTCTGGCAATCAGGCTGTTAAAGGCCCCAGGTAGAGAAGTTTTTGTAATTACGGGAACCCTATCCCCCTGTATCCCTCCCGATGAAATCGGGAGGGAGTTTTAGTTGGAGAGGGGGCTTCGCCCCCTCTCCAAAGTATTTCCCCCTCTCCTTGGATTAAGGAAAGGGGGACCAAGGGGGTAAGGATTGAAACGTCGAAGAGAGGGGGACTATGGGGGTGAGGTTAACCGGATTTTAATATGAACTTCCTGTTACAAGTGTGTAATCACCAGATGCGAGCGATCCATTTCATAAAATGACTTGTCTAAAAGACAGTAAATTGAGTATAATGAGCGCTATCAGGTAGAGGAGTCAATATAAAATGCCGTCTTTTGCATATTTTCAAAACAAGATAGTACCGTTAGAGGAAGCCAAATTAAGTGTAATGACCAGCTTTCTCCACTACGGCACAGCGGTTTTTGAAGGAATCCGGGGCAACTGGAACGCTGAAAAGCAGCAGATGTACGTCTTCCGTCTCAGGGAGCATTATGAGCGGCTGGAACGGGGATGCCGGATACTCAAGATAGACCTTCCTCACAGCATAGACGATTTGTGCCGGATTACTCTGGAAGTGGTGGAGAAATGCGGCTTTGAGGAAGATATTTATATCCGGCCGCTGGCTTACAAGAGTTCCGAGGCTTTATTCGTCCGTCTCCACGGCCTGGATTCTGATTTTATGGTCTTTGCCTTCCCCTGGGGAGCCTATCTGCCCGAAACGGTCAAGTGCTGCCTCTCATCCTGGCGGTTCCCCAGCGAAGTGCCCAGAGAAAAACTAACCGGACTCTATGTGACCAACGCCCTGGCCAAGACGGAGGCGATTGAAAACGGTTACGACGAGGCGATAATGCTGACTCCGGACGGCTATGTGGCCGAGGGGACGGGAGAAAATATCTTCGTCATAAAAAACGGTAAAATGATAACCCCGGCCAGCTATGACGGGATGCTGATGGGAATCACCCGAGACACGGCTATCGAACTGGCCAAAACGGAGCTCGGCGTTGAAACGATTGAAAGACATGTCGACCGTATCGAGCTTTATAATGCCGATGAGTGCTTCCTGACCGGCACGGCCGCCCATATCACCCCCGTGGCTGAGATAGACAGACGCAAAATAGCTGACGGTCAGGTGGGCAAGATTACCGCCAAATTACAGGGTATCTATGCCGAAGTGATCAAGGGTAACAACCAGAAATATGCCAGCTGGTGCACACCGGCTTGTAAAAAGAACTAGCCGCCGGAGTATCAGATGCTCATCAATGGGATTATAACCATAGCACTGGGGTACTTGTTTGGTTCCATTCCGGTAACCTACCTTGTGACTTTCACCTTCAAGGGACGTGATATCCGCAAAACAGGTGACGGCACCGTCCATACCTCAAATATATTCAGAGAATTAGGTCTGGGTATGGCAGCAGTCATCGCTGTATTAAACACCGGTAAAGGAGTAATCGCCTGTATCTCCGTGTTTCTGTTTTTACCTGAAATTGTCCCCACATCATTCCCCTGGCAGTTGGCCGCCCTCGTTTCAGTTGCGGCCGGCCACATATGGCCGGTATTTATGAAGTTCAGGGGCGGTTACGGGCTGGCCGTATCTATAGGTATTTTGGCAGTTTTGCTACCGCAGGCGATGCTGATAGGCCTGGCGATAGCTATTCTTCTGATGGTGTTTTTCCGCAACCCTGTACTAGCCGTAAATCTCAGTCTTATTTCAATACCTGTAACCGCGGTTTTCCAAAAGGAAAACCTGTTCCTGATTATGTTCCCTCAGGCTCGCCTGCTCTTGATACTCTTCCCGATAGTGCTGCTGCTGATGCTCGGGCTTCATTTTCTGCCCACGGCTAAAGCCGCTCTGGCCGCTGCCGGCAGTCGTGAAAATCTGGCTGCCGAACTCTTCCGCCTGGACAGGGGCAAAAAAAAGGTAAAGAAGGTAAAGAAAGCCCGTAAATAACCGGCTATTCCCGGGTTGAACTCAGACCCATTGACTTCAAGAGGCAGAATATCTGGCAGCTTTCTTCCAGGGTCGCCGTATATTTATATGCTTCTTCAAGCAGTTGTCCGGAAGCAAAACTGCCGTGCCCGTATACCATGGCCGCCCGGTGTTCCTTTAATTCCGCGGCAATCTTGTCAGCCAGTCCCCCCGGCTTTACCTCCATGTCCCTTCCCACCACCGGGACCCGCCCCAGGGAAGCCAGGCTTTCGGCGGTATTAGGCACTATCTCGGTCGCAGCCAGGGACAGGGCGATGGTATGAGGGGCGTGTCCGTGTACTATGGCCAGGGCTGAGGTGGACTGGTAAATAGCCCGGTGGACGGGCAATTCCATCGAGGCCAACGGTGTGGCCCGGTCATTTTTAGTTATCCCCGTTTCAATCAGGTCCTGCTCCTGGATGGAACCGAGACGGCAGCTCCGGCGGGTAATGATAATTCGGTCGCCCAGCCTGATGCTGAGATTGCCGTTATTTGAGGTAACGAGCCCCTGGTTAAAAAGGTCACAACCTACAGTCTGAAACTGGGATAAAATCATATTACTCTTTTCAGTGTGAGACTGTTGCTAATTTATACTTATTGGAAACAAAAAGCAAGTCAAGCCAGAAGGTAGCGGTCGGTTTGTGTTGGTGATGGTATTAACAACCTGAAGTTTTCTTAATGGGCTTATAAAAGACCCAAAATATTTAACTCCGGTTCATTATAGGTCACCCCATCCCCCTTTATCCCTCCCGATGAAATCGGGAGGGAGTTTTAGTTTAAGAGGGGGCTTCGCCCCCTCTTAAACTCCTCTTAATTTTCAGGGGCTTACCTCAAATGCCATTCTGAGTAATCGCGTTGAAGACGTGAGACGAAGAATCTATTAGCGCCTGCCACACAAAAAGACCCTTCGCGGAGTTTGTACTGAGAGAAGCGAATGTACTCCAGGGTGATGTAGATAAGGGTTTTTTAGGGCTAAACTCCTAAAAGGAGAGGGGGATTAAGGGGGTGAGGTTAACAGGGATATAAATATAAACTCCCCATAACAAGTGTGCAAATAAGAAAATTCAAAGCCAGACTATGTCAATTGGCGGATAACGGCGATAACCCGGCCCTGGATTTCCACGTTATCCGGTTCGACATATATCGGCTCCATTTCGCTGTTGGAAGGCTGGAGCCTGATGCGTTTTTCTTCACGGTAGACCTTTTTCAGGGTAACTTCTTTTTCAGATTTCAGCCAGACGGCGGCCATTTCCCCGTTCTCTACCACGTTAACATGCTGCATCAACACCACATCGCCGTCATTAATCAGGGAATCAATCATTGAGGAGCCCTTTACCTTGAGAGCGTAAATCCCTTTCCGTCCCCTTGTCAGGTCTTCGGTTACTTCGATCGTTTCCGCCGAGGCGGTAACATCCCAGGTATCCGGAGCCGGCACCGGTATCGGCGCTCCGGCCGCAATCAGGCCGATAACGGGTATCCTCAGGTTTTGATTTGAACCTGTGGACAGACCGACCATCTCGATGCCGCGGGAAATACCGGGGTGACGGCGGATATAGCCTTCCCTCTCCAGGATACCAAGGTTATAGTCCACCACGGATGTCGAGCTGATGGCGCAGCCGCTGACAATATCCCGGACGGTAGGGGGGTAATTTCTCTCACGCCAGAAACGGCCGATAAAATCAACGATTCGCTGCTGCCTGGATGAGAGTGTTTTCACTTTGCCTTGCAAATTTCTCCCCGATTCAGAAGAACATTAGTTCTATATTAATATAGACCAAACCTGCTTATTTGTCAAGACTTAAGACTGGATTAACCCGGCGACGGCCGGTTAGCTGGCCGGCGTGGTAGTCTCTGTTGAAGCGGCCTGAGACTGATTTAGCTTCTTCATCAGGCGTGATTTACGCCTGGCGGCATTATTGGAATGGATAATCCCCTTTCCAGAGGCCTTGTCCAGACTGCTGATAGCGGCAACGACCGCTTTCTGAGCTTCTTCGCCCTCACCTGAGAAGATAAGTTTTTCCGCTTTGGTAATGCTGGTTTTGCACAGGCTGCGGTAAGATTTATTGCGCAGCCGCCTTTTTTCGGCTACCCGCACCTGTTTAATTGCTGATTTGGTATTCGGCAATATATTCCTCCTGTTCCTTCACTGCTTAATTACTTTTTATTATACCACCGAGCCGGCTAATTTGGTATCCGGCTCACACTCTTTGCTGGGTTTTGGCGATATCGGGCTGGGGAACTGCTTTATCCGGCGCCCCTCCGCCTATCCGGGTGGCATTAGTCACTCCCCGAATTCCCTCCACCTTGGTCAGCAGACGGCTCAACTGGGCCAGGTTGGAGGCCTCCAGAGAAATGAAAACTGATATGCTACGGTCATCATTATTACTTAGACTGGCAGCGATTATATTAATCTTTTCGTCTGCCACCAGGGTGGTAATATCGCGCATTAATCCTACTCTGTCCTGGGCCTGCACCCGAATCTGCACCGGATAGAGAGCATCCGTTTCCCCCCACTCCACCGGCACCAGCCGGTCTTTCTCGTCCTCATTAAGCACATTTTGGCAGTCCTGGCGGTGGACGGTCACCCCCCGGTTACGGGTAATATACCCGACTATCTCATCACCCGGCACCGGGTGGCAGCACGGGGCCATATGAGTGAGCAGGTCTTCAACACCCCGAACCTTTACGGTCGATATCGGCTGGCTGGGCTGGGATACCGGTGTCACCCGGGCTTGCTGCTCCTGGGCCGTCAGTTTCATAGCTATCTGATTTACGGTGACATCACCGGAACCGATAGCCACATAAAAATCGCTCAGATTATCAAACTTAAACAGCTTAAAGAGTTTTTCCCGCTCCGTAAACTTGAGGTTAAGCTGTCTCATCATCTTCTCAAGAAGCTCCCGGCCCCGCTCAACGTTCTCTGTCCGCTCCTGCTTCTTAAACCACTGCCGTATCTTTCCCCTGGCGTGAGAGGTATTGGCGTAACCCAGCACCGGATTGAGCCAGTCACGACTCGGCCCTCTATCCCCCTTGGTTGACATAATTTCAACAACATCGCCGTTCTTGAGCTTGTAGTTGAGGGATACCAGCCTGCCGTTTACCTTTCCCCCGGTACAGCGGTGTCCCAGGTCAGTATGCACCCGGTAAGCAAAATCAAGCGGCGTAGCGCCGGTGGGTAAATCCTTTATCTCCCCCTTGGGGGTGAAAACAAACACCTGGTCATTAAATATATCCGTCTTCACGGACTCGAGGAACTCTTCGGCGCCGCTTAACTCCCGGTGCCATTCTACCAGCTGGCGCAGCCAGCCGACTCTTTCCTCAAAATGCTTGTCGATTTTTTCACTATCTTTGTACTGCCAGTGAGAAGCAACCCCGAATTCAGCAAAGCGGTGCATTTCGTGAGTGCGAATCTGCACCTCCAGCGGGGTAGTGCCCTGGCACATAACCGCGGTATGGAGAGACTGGTAGCCGTTCGGCTTGGGATTGGCTATATAGTCGTCAAACTGGTCCTGAAAGGGACGCCACAGGTTATGGATTATCCCCAGGGTGTGATAGCAATCAGGCACGCTGTTGACCAGTACCCTCAAGGCCAAAAGGTCAAGGATGTCATCAAAGTCTTTACCCAGAGCGGCGTATTTCTCCATTTTCATATGTATGCTGTAGATATGCTTGGGCCTGCCGGATATCTCGGCGTCAATACCCGCCTTCTCCAATTCGGTCCGCAGAATATTGATTACCTGATCGATAAAACTCTCCCGCTGGGTGCGCCGGCTGGCCACCATCCGGGCAATCTTGTGGTAATTATCCGTATCCAGGTAGCGGAATGACAGGTCTTCCAGCTGCCATTTCAATTCCCATATGCCCAGGCGGTGGGCCAGGGGAGCGTATACCTCGGCTGTCTCCTGGGCGATACTAATCTGTCTATCAGGTTCAAGGGCGCTCAGGGTCTTCATATTATGGAGCCTGTCAGCCAGCTTGATGAAGACAACGCGGAGGTCTTCGGCCATTGATACCAGCATCTTCCTCAGATTGGCTGCCTGCTGTTCCCGAGCTGACCCGCTGGGACGCTGGGTCAGCTCTTCTGATGCCTGGAAAGAGAGTTTACCCAGCTTGGTCACCCCGTCCACCAGTTTGGCAACCTCGGCGCCAAACCTGGATTCTATCTCCGGTATGGGTATCCCTCCGTCCTCGGTGACATCATGGAGCAGGGCGGCCACCAGGGAACTGGCATCAAGCTGCAAATCAACCAGGGTCAGAGCAACCTGAAGGGGGTGCTCCAGGAAGGGCTCGCCGGATTTTCGCAGCTGTCCCTCGTGGGCTTTCATGGCAAAGTAATAGGCCTCTTCGACAACAGCCACTTTCTCTGTCGAGAGATACTCCTGGGCCTTTTCTTTCAGCTGTTCGATTCCCGTCACAGTCCCACCCCTGGTCGCGAGTAGATACAGTATAGCTCAAGGTAATAACACTGTAAAATTTTGAGGGCATTTCCCGGCTATGCTATTATGTGTGAGATTGTACTGCTTGGCAGGGAAAAAAGGCCGTTAAGATGAAGGTACTGGGTATAGCCGGCAGCCCCCGCCGGGGTGGGAACACGGATTTGCTGCTGGCTGAAGTTATGAGAGGGGCCGCCGATAAGGGGGCCGATGTCAAGACGATCATTCTCGACGCCCTGGATTTCACAACCTGCGTCCACTGTGACGCCTGCCTGAAAACGGGCGAGTGCAAATACAAAGATGAAATGCAGGATATATATAAAGAGTTTGAGCTGGCCGATGTCATCGTGCTGGCTTCACCCATCCAGTTTACCGGGGTGACAGCTCCGATGAAGGCGATGATTGACCGCTTCCAGTCCCGGTGGGTCAGGAAATATCTGCTTAAGATGCCCCCGCTGGGCGACAGGCGGGAGAGAAAGGGGTTCTTTATCTCCGTGGGGGGCAGAAAAGTGAAAGACCTCTTCGAGCCTGCTCTGGTGATGATAAAGACTTTTTTCA
>JAZFUC010000189.1:0-3303 GCA_036446995.1 Dehalococcoidales bacterium
CAGTATTGTCATCCGGTGGGTCTCCGGTGAGCCGGCCCCGTGAATATTGGAGACAATATCCCGGCTTTCAAAGGCCAGTTTCTCAATCAGCCTGAATATGCGTACCCGGTCTTCAGTGGAGACGGTATCCGCTCCCTTGAGGTATTTTTTAAGCAGCGGACCGATTTCCGGATTATCGAAGTCCTTATCTGAAGGAAGGTCGGTCACGGTGCCGCCGGCGATTTCAATCATCATCCTGATTACCTCGGCCATTTCCTTGCCTTCATACAGCTTGGATGTGTTTGATAATACGGGGTCGACATTATAGATGCCGGAAGGAGTGGGAGTGGATTCCACCGAGGCGGCTATGGAGCAGCCGTATATTGCCTCGGTAACCTTGAGCATCTCGGCCAATTTGTTATTGATGTGAGACACATTGGGCAGGCCGTTGTATTCAGCGGCCGTGGCGGCGGCCCCGATGAGGATATTTCCAACACCGCACTTACAGCCGCCGTGGGAATGGCGGTGGTAATTACCGAAGTTCCTCACCATATTCCCGGCGTACTCGTATTCCCCATCCAGGAATACCATCTCTTTAGGGATAAAAACATCTTCAAAAATGACCATTGGAGCGAATTTACCGAACTCAACATTCCCCAGGTCGCATTCTTCAAGCGACCGGGCTTCCAGAGTTCCCCGTCCGTAAACATGAATGACACCCTTGGCGTCAACCGGAAAGGCGAATGATACGGCGTAGTCCTTGTCTTCCGCCCGCATTTCACGGGTGGGCACCACCAGGCCCCAATGGGCGCAGAGAGAACCGGTCTGATGAATCTTGGCTCCCCTGACCACAATGCCGTCTGCATTCCTGTCCACCACCCGGAGGTACATATCAGGGTCGGATTGCTGGGAAGGCCGCAGCGCCCGGTCGCCTTTGACATCGGTCACGCCGCTGAAAAGGACATAGTCATTTCTCTGGAGCATGGTTATGAACTCAATCAGTCTCTTATAATATTCGGTGCCGTTTTTCTGGTCGCAATTATAGGTTTCTATGCCGACCGAGTTTATGGCGTCCATACCGGTGCAGCGCATATAGCAGCCGCCGATAGTCTGGGCCAGGAATTTTAACATCCTGACCTTGGCCAGCAGGTCATCCGGCCCTTTATAGAATTTAACGAACCGGCTGACATCTTCGTCAATCAGGTCTGATTTTACCACCAGGTGTTTGCTGCCCTCTTCGTCATTCTGCATTTCGAATGTTTTGGCTACCGAAGCCACCATCGATTTCAGAAGGGGGTGCTGGTATACATTCTCGACCTTCTCTCCGAGAACATAGGCGGTCGGATGGAGGTCTTTCAGTGACTCATAGTATTGAGCGGATGTTTTGATTGCCATTTTCCCTTTTCAGCCTCCTGATATACGTGAAGTTAGTGGGGGCATAACCCCTGATTTCAGTTTATCACAGAGGGTATTATTTGCAAAATTAAAGTCTGCTGTCACGCCTCGTTTATTTGACGCAAATAAGCTCGGTACTGTACTCTATAGGCGGGGAAATAATGAGATTATTTGAATTTGAAGGCATTGAACTATTTCGTCGGGAGAGGATACCTGTCCCTGATTACAGTCTGGCAACCAGTCCCGAAGAGGCCCGCAGAGAAGCCGAGAAAATCGGCCTGCCCGTGGTCCTGAAAGCCCAGGTGCTGACGGGAGGGCGTTATATTGCCGGGGGAGTAGAGACAGCTGAATCCCTGGATGAGGTGCAGGAGGCCAGCAGCCGTATCCTGGGCTCTTCAATCAAGGGATTAACGGTGAACCGTATCATGGTGGCCCCCCGAATAGACGCCTACCGGGAGTTCTACCTCGGCATCAGCCTGGATGACTATCACGGCACCCCGCTGGCCATAATCAGCGCCGAGGGCGGGGTCTCAATCAACAGCATTGTTCAGGAACGGGCGGCGGCTGTTGTCTCGAAGCCGGTATCTATGGCCGACGGGCTGACTTTACAGGAAGCGAGAAAAATGTGCCGTGAGGTGGGCTTGAGCGGCAAGGATATGACTGAAGTGGCCGTTATCCTCTGCTCTCTTTACCGGGTTTTCCGTACTTATGATGCCCTGGTAGCTGAAATCAATCCCCTGGTCAGGACAAAAAGGGGAGACTACATGGCCCTCGACTCCAAGGTGGAGATAGACGATTCCAGCCTCTACCGCCACCAGGACCTTAATCTGAATATGGAAGACCACATCACAAACCCCTTTGAAAGAAAGGGGCGTGAAATAGGAGTCAGCTACCTGGAGCTTGACGGCGATATTGCCATAATCGCCAGCGGGGCCGGTCTGGGAATGGCCTCGATGGATATTATCAGTCAGAAAATGCGCCCGGCCAACTTTCTGGAAACAGGCGGGGCTATCACGGAAGAGCTACTTTATAATGTGATGGGGCTGGTTATGCAAAAGGAAGGAATCAGGGGATTATTCATCAATGTTTACGGGGGAATCAATCCCATCCATGAGGGGGCCAGGGGAATCGTTCGTTACCTGAAGGAGCATAATATTACCCTGCCCGTTGTGGCCAAAGCCCTGGGTAATCACCAGGAGGAGACCTGGCAGATTTTCAGGGAAAACGGAGTCCATGTGGTCACGGATGTGTCTACCGAAAAGGGCGTAGAATACCTGGCCAGCCTGCTTGAGGAGAAAAATTGAGCATTTTACTGAATAAAGATACCAGAGTCATGGTGCAGGGTATCACCGGCCGGGCCGGACGGATTCAGGCCGGCTTTATGAAAGAGTACGGCACCAATATCGTGGCCGGGGTAACCCCCGGTAAGGGCGGGGAAGAAGTGGATGGAATCCCCGTGTATAATACCGTGGCCGAGGCAGTCTCCGAACAGGGGGCTGAAGCTTCCGTGTTCTTTGTCCCGCCGCAAGCTGTAAAAGAAGCCGCCAAGCAGACTATGGACGCCGGTATCGGTCTTATTGTAGTCGTCACCGAGCATATACCGGTGCACGATGTTATGGAGATAAGAGAATACGCCGTCAATTACGAAGTCCAGATTATCGGCCCCACCAGCCCCGGTATCATCACGGTGGGCGAGGCCAAGATGGGCATCATGCCGGTGAATATGTTCACTCCCGGCCGCATCGGCGTAATTTCCCGGAGCGGTACTCTTTCTTATGAAATAAGCATCAACCTGGCCACCGGCGGTTTCGGACAGAGCACGGTTGTCGGCATCGGGGCAGACCCGGTGGTGTTTTCCAGCATGTCACTCCTGCTGCGCCAGTTCGAAAGAGACCCGGAGACCGACCTGATTGTTATTGTCGGCGAGGT
>JAZFUC010000190.1:0-3552 GCA_036446995.1 Dehalococcoidales bacterium
CCGGAAAATATCAATGAGATACAAGAGACGATGGACGAGTTTGAAAAACTTGCCGGATTGCTGAGAGAAAAAGCCCGGGATGCGGATACTAAAAAGCTGGCCCGTATGAAAAAGGCCATTTCCCGGGCTTATCAGGAAATTGCAAAGGATAAGGTTTGAACCTTTCCCCTGTTTGTTAATTGGATACAGTTTTCTATAACCCGTGTCGCTGACAGTAGGTTATTTGTAAAATGAGAATAATACTGCGATTAATTATTTTTGTCCGGAGCCGCTGGGCCTGGCTGGCCGGGGCTTTTGTGTGCCTGGCCCTGAGCACCGGATTCGCTCTGATAATACCCCGGATGCTGGGCACCGGAATCGATACGGCTCTCAGGGTGGAGAGCGGGTTCTTGTGGTGGAGCTTGCCCCGCGAGACGGCTATCATGCTGGTGGCCGGAACGGTTATCGTGGCCAGTTCCCTGAGGGGAGCGGCCGATTACGGCCGGACTTACCTCAGCCAGACAGTATCCCAGAAGGTCTCATATGATATCAGGAACGCCTTTTACGAGCGACTGCAACGGCTCAGTTTCGCTTATCACGACCATGCCCAGACCGGTCAGCTGATGTCCCGGGCGACGGTCGATGTCGAGGCAATCCGAATGTTCTTCGCCATGGGTATTATCGGCCTGCTGGAGCTGGCCATCTTGCTGGTCGCTATCACTGCCATACTGCTCACGCTGAACTGGCAACTGGCCCTGATGACTTTCCTCTTTATGCCGGCCATCGGCTGGCGGGCCATCACTTTCAGCAGCCGCCTCCGTCCTATCTGGCTCAGGATTCAGGAACTGATGGCTGCCCTGGGCACCATACTCGAGGAAAGTCTTACCGGGATAAGAGTGGTAAAGGTCTTTACCCGCCAGAAACATGAGGGACAGAAATTTGCCGACCAGGCTACTCTGCTCTACAACGAGCACATTGGAGTCGCCCGCCAGATGGCTATTAACATGCCCCTGATGCTCTTACTGATGAGTATGCCCACGGTCCTTATCCTCTGGTACGGCGGACGTCAGGTGATAAACGGGGTAATGACTATTGGCGACCTGACCACGTTTATTCTCTACCTGGGTATGATGGTGATGCCGGTGCGCCGCCTGGGGATGATAGGCAACCTGCTTTCCCGTACCCAGTCGGCCGGGCAGCGTATCCTGGAGATTCTGGATACGGAATCAGCTGTCAAAGAAAAACCGGACGCCATTGAATTGGGTAAAGTTGAAGGTAGGGTCAGCCTTGAGAAGGTAAGTTTCGCTTATGATTCGATGTCGCCCACTCTGGATAACATCAGCTTCGATGTCAAGCCCGGCGCCCTGGTGGCCCTGCTGGGCGGCTCGGGCAGCGGCAAGAGCACCATAGCCAATCTCATCCCCAGGTTTTATGATGTTACCGCAGGCGCTATTAAAATAGATGGCATTGATATCCGTGATGTTACTTTGGCCTCTTTACGCCAGAATGTGGGCATTGCTCAGCAGGATATTTTCCTCTTTTCAGGCACCATCCGGGACAATATTGCTTACGGAGCGGTGAGCGCCAACGCAGACCAGGTGGAAGCGGTGGCCAAGGCCGCTTACCTTCACGAATACATTATCGGCCTGCCGGAAGGTTATGAGACCTGGGTGGGAGAGCGGGGCCTGACCCTCTCCGGTGGAGAGAAACAGCGGTTGTCCATCGCCCGTACCCTGCTGATAAACCCGAGTATACTTATTTTGGATGACTCAACCTCGAGCGTTGACGCCGAGACGGAGCATCTTATCAGGCAGGCGCTCAGCCTGCTGATTAAAGGGCGGACCACCTTTATCATCACCCATCGTCTGCCTATCATCAAGAACGCAGACCTCATCCTGATGCTGGACAAGGGACGGGTGATTGAGATGGGTAATCACGATGAGCTTATGTCAAATGAAGGCGTTTATCACCAGATTTATCAGTCACAGCTGGTAACCAGCGATGATTCTCAATAGTAATTCGAATGAGGAGTAGGAATAGATAATGTTTGGAGGAGGATGGGGGGGAGGTCCCGGCGGTCCTGGTGGCGGTGGAGGCCATATGCGGGGCGCCCTCGACACCGGTGACATAGAACTTGGCAAGATATATGATGCCAGGGTTATCAGCCGTTTGCCAAAATATCTGGGCCCGGTAAAGAAGTGGCTGGCTTTGGGCTTTGTCGGTATGGTCTTGCGCACCGTGTCTCAGCTGGGTATACCCTATATAATCGGTCAGGCTACGGACGTGTTTATCCTGGCCGGTAACATTGGTGGTCTGGATACTATTGCTATTGCCATGATGGGTATCCTGCTGGTTATGTGGGCCGGAGAATATATGTCCACTCTCTACCTGGCCTACGCCGGTCAGTCCGTGCTTTTTAGAATGCGCAATGAGATGTTCAATCACCTGCACCGGCTTTCGCTCGGTTTCTTCGATCATAACAAAGTCGGCAAACTGATGTCCCGGGTGCAGAACGATGTCGGCCAGCTCCAGGAAGTAATCACTAACGGCATTCTCAATATCCTGACCAGCGTCCTCACCCTGGTGGGGATAGCCACGGTGATGATTATTATGAATACGCGCCTGGCTTTGCTGACTCTTACCGTGGTGCCGGTGCTGGCAATAGTAGTGGTTATCTGGCAGAGATATGCCCGCCGGGCCTTCATCAAAGTGAGACAGGCAATTGCCATCGTTAATGACCAGCTCCAGGAGAGCATCTCCGGAGTGAGGGTGGTCCAGAGCCTTTCCCGGGAAGAAATAAATGCCGAGAGATTTGACGATGTGAATAAGGCCCATCTGGATGCCAATATCAGCGCTGTCAAGCTGCAGGCAATGATGATGCCCACAGTACAGATAATGACGGCCATTGCCTATGGCGTGCTTATTATTTTTGGCGGCGGTCAGGTGCTGGCCGGTACGATGACCGTGGGTGTGCTGCTGGCTTTCATTCTCTATGTCCAGCGTTTCTTTGACCCGGTGCTGATGCTTACCATGGAGTATACCGAGGTGCAGCGAGCTATGGCCTCGGGCAGCAGAATCTTTGAGCTGCTCGATGTCGAACCTGCAATCAAGGACAGGCCGGACGCCATTGAGCTGCCCCCGATTAAGGGTGAGGTCAGCTTTAACAATCTCAGTTTTGCCTATGACCCGGAGATTGAGGTCCTCCATGAAATCAGCCTGACCGTCAATCCGGGAGAGATGGTGGCCATTGTGGGGAGGACCGGGGCCGGGAAAAGTAGTCTGATGAATCTTGTTGCCCGTTTCTATGAAGCCACTTCCGGCGAGGTCACAGTGGACGGCTATAATGTGGCCACGGTTACTCAGGAATCACTGAGGCGCCAGATTGGTATCGTTCCCCAGGACGCTTTCCTCTTTTCCGGTACCATAGAGGACAATATCCGTTACGGACGCCTGGATGCCACCCAGGAAGATGTTGTCGAGGCGGCCAGGACGGCTGGAGTTTACGAGTTTATCGCCGGCCTGGAGAAGGGCTTTGACACCCAGGTAGGGGAAAGAGGCAGTAATCTCAGCGCC
>JAZFUC010000191.1:0-6169 GCA_036446995.1 Dehalococcoidales bacterium
CTCTGAATGAACAGGCTTACGCCAGTTTTGTCCGGGAGGTGCTTTCCTGGCAGGAATTTGGCTACGAACTCGACGAGATGTCGGAACTCCTCGTCCGGCTATTCAAGGAACAAAGCGGGGGAACCGGGCCGGTAGCCCTGGACAGAGCCCAGCGAAGAGTCAGGATAAAGGCAACACTAGCCAGGCTGAGGGAGGCTGGGGACGGCCCTGAAGAGCTGGGCCGGTTAGCCGAATTGACCCTCCCCAAACTGGAAGCATTGGGTTAGGAAGCGAATTTAGTTGAAAGCCGGTCTCAGAAGAGACCGGCTTTCAAGGCTATGACACAAAACATCCCTGGCTGAAAAGATACAGGACTAATTACCTATGACCAAACAGCTATTGTGCCCAAGGGGCCCGGTAGTCTAAGATAAGCTTTTGGTGGAAGTTCCAGTTAATGAAGGAGAGACTGATAACATGGTAGATATCCCTTCTGAAGAAATCAGGACCAGGTTACGAAAATACTTACCCCAGTCCCAGGCCTTGCAATTGATCCCGGAAGCAATGGCCAGAAAATACACCACCATACCGCTGTCGGTCGGTGACGGTATTCTGCAGGTGGCCATGGCCAACCCGGCGGATATTTTCGCGCTTGAAGCCCTGGCCAGTCAAACACAGATGCACATACAACCGGAAATGGCCAGCGCCGAGGAAATCAGGGACGCCATCGATTTCAATTATCAGTCCTATGAGGAGATAGAGAAACAGGTTTCTAATATTTCCCTGCCCGGCGAGCTGATTGATGAACCGATTGAAGCGGATACCTCCACCAATGCTCCCGTGGCCCGGGCTCTCTCCATGATAATAGATGAAGCGGTCAAAGCCCGCGCCTCTGATATCCACCTCCAGCCTGAGGAGGATAGCTTGCGGATACGCTACCGAATTGACGGTACTTTACATGATATCCTTTCACTTCCGGCCTCAGCCGCCTTCCCCTTCATTTCACGAATCAAGATTCTGGCCAATATGAATATCGCAGACCGGCACCGTCCCCAGGACGGTCAATTTTCCGTCAAGACAAAGGCCAACCAGGTAATAGATATCCGGGTCGGGGCCATGCCAACCGTCTACGGTGAAATGATGGCCCTGCGGCTGCTGGATAAATCCAGGGCGCTTATGACCCTGACAGACCTTGGTTTTTCCTCTGAAAGTCTGGAGAAGTACCAGGAAATGCTCAAGGTCCCCTATGGCATGATTTTAGTCAGCGGCCCCACCGGGGCCGGTAAAACTACCACTTTATATGCCTCGGTCAATTGTCTCGACCTCACCGGAAACAACATCATCACCATCGAAGACCCGGTAGAGTACCGCTTCAAGCGGGTTAACCAGGCCCAGGTAAATACCCGGGCCGGTCTTACTTTTGCCAGCGGACTCAGATCCGTACTGCGGCTGGACCCTGATGTAATACTGGTTGGAGAGATACGGGATGCCGAGACGGCTGAGATTGCCATCCAGTCCGCACTTACCGGGCACCTGGTGCTGTCTTCAATCCACGCTAATGATTCGGTAGGCGTTGTGATGAGACTCCTTAACCTGGATATTGAGCCCTTCCTGGTTTCATCGGCCCTCATCGGGGTGGTCTCACAGAGAATGCTCCGAACGATATGCCCTGATTGCGCCCAACTGATTGAGGTCTCCTCAATCGAACAAGAGACCTATACCCAGGTAACCGGTGAGGAAAGAAGCAAATTTCTTTACGGAAGCGGCTGCAAATCCTGCTCCAATACGGGTTACCAGGGAAGGACCGGTATTTTTGAAATACTGTCTGTGACCGATGAAATAAGGACGATGCTGCTGGCCGGTACAACGGCCTCCCAGCTGCGGAAGGCTGCCGTCAAGGAGGGGATGATACCCCTGATTGTAGACGGTATGCAAAAAGTAAAAAATAATATCACCACTCCCTCCGAAGTCATGCGTAACGCTTATTCCGTAGATTAAAAAAATGACCTCCGGAATAACCCCGGAGGTGAAGAGGAAACAGTCCCCTGGTATAAATAATGGTCTATCAATATGTCGCCTATAACGAGCGGGGAGAGATTGTAAAGGGCAAACTTTCGGCGGCCAGTGAAGAGGCAGCCACCGAGATGCTGGACTTTGCCGGTTATCAGACTGTAAATCTTAAACCCCGTATCTCTTTTATTAACTTTGACAGACTGCGGGCAAGCCTGTCTCCGCCAAAGACGACCGAGGTTGTCTTCTTTTACCGGCAATTGGCAATGCTGCTTGAGTCCGGTATCGATATTGCCACTGCCCTGGACCTGCTGAGCGACCAGGCAACCAACCGCAATTTCAAGAGGATTCTGGGGTCTGTAGTCTCCGAACTGCGCCGGGGCAATCAGCTATCGATGGCCCTGAGCCGGCATCCGAACGTGTTTTCTTCACTGTACTGCCGTTTACTGGGAGTGGGAGAACAGAGCGGAAATCTCGAGATTGTACTGAATCAGATAGCCGATTATATTGAGAAAGAAGTTGATACGACCAAAAGTATTCAGCGGGCGTTACTCTATCCGGTCATTACCTCCATCGTAGCCATCATTGTGCTGGTTCTCCTGGTAGTCTTCGTTCTGCCGACCTTCGGCACTTTATATGAATCGCTCGGCGTTGAATTACCGGCCCTGGTCAGCGGTCTGATCAATTTTACCGGCACGGTAAGGGATTACGGGCTGTATGTCATGCTGGGATTACTGGTTATCGCAATGACGAGTATCATCTATATCAAGAGCCCGGGCGGAAGGTACCACTGGGACCTGCTTCAGCTTAAACTGCCCCTGCTGGGCCGAATTAACCACGTCAATGAGCTGGCCCGGTACTGCCGGAGCATGTCTTTATTATTCCGCACCGGACTGCCCATGACCGAGGTGATTTCCCTGATTGTCCAGGGCAGCGGCAACCTGGCAATGGCCAAAGTACTGGCCGATGTCCAGCATGATATGGTGGCCGGTGAAGGTCTTTCCCGGCCGATGTTAAAGCACGGCCTCTTCCTGCCGATGATGGTGCAGATGGTCAGGATAGGAGAAGAAACCGGCAACCTTGATGCCACTTTACTCTCTGTCGCCCGGAGTTATGAAGCTGAAGCGGAAAATAAAACCCAGGCCCTGGTTGCCCTCATCCAGCCGGCCATGACCCTGGTTATCGGTGCGGTAATCGGCTTTATAGCTTTATCCGTAACTTCAGCCATTTATTCCGTCTACAGTTAGGAGATCAATAACACATTTGCCGGGTGTTGAGATAAAGATAATGCAATCGTACAGGCTCGCCAGGTGGCTAAATAAAGTACTCTCCGGAGGGAATCCAGGAGTCACGCTCCTTGAGACGGTTATAGCCCTGGCTATCCTGGGCATGGTTTCGGTAACTTTCCTCGGGGCTCTCTCCAGCATTTCCCAGTCTACCTTTATCGCCGATGAGCAGACGACCGCCGAGAGCCTGGCCCGGAGCCAGATGGAGCGGGTCAAGGCGGCCGAGTATGTATACGGAGCCACCGGATACCCGCCGGCTCCTTTACCGCCGAGTGAAGACTACATCAACTATTCAGTGGCAATCACTGCCGGGGCGTTAACCAACCCTGATGCCGGCATCCAGAAAATAACGGTAACCGTTAACCATTCTGATAAAACAGTATTCGTCCTGGAAGGGTATAAGGGAGAAAGATGAAGAAGGGCCAGAAAGGCTACACTCTTGTAGAGATGCTTATTGCGATTGGCATTTCTACGCTGGTCGCCGGTGCGGCGCTGATGGCCGTATTTCAGATTTTAACCAATACGGAGCGCAGTAAAAACCATATGACCGCCTCCAGTCAGGTACAGAGCGCCGGTTTCTGGACGGGCCGTGACGCCCAGCTAGCCCAGGTGATAACGGATAACCTGACCCTGCCGGAATTTCTGGACTTGAGTTGGACCGAGGGATTTAGCGGTGACAGCTACCGGGTTATTTACACTCTGGAGGATATGCCGGCAGGAGAAACAAAGAGATTATTCAGAAACCTGTCAGTGACCTCAGCCAACGGCACGGCCAACACCACTACCCTGATAGCCTGGTATATCGACCCTGATACCGGAAAAACCAGCAGTAACTTTAGCGGCGGAACGCTTAACCTGATGTTTACGGCTACGGTGGGAGACGGCTCCAGCCAGGAAAATGAAACCCGGGTATACCAGTTTAGTCCCAGGCCCCAGTAACCACCGGACAACGGATTACATTTGATGAAAAAGACAGAGAATGAATCGAGGGTGACCGAGAAGGGACAGGTACTGATGCTGGTCCTTGCCTACCTTGTTTTAGGAGGACTGACTCTTGCCCCACTGCTGTCTCATATGACTACCGGGCTCAATGCCGGGCAAATCCATGAAGAGCAGATAGACCTGAATTACGCCGCCGACGCCGGGATGGAATACGCTTTATGGGTGCTGAGAATCGATTATCTTGCGTTCGACCCAACTGATTTCGACACTGAATTCATCTTTAATCCGCCCCAGGATATTAACGATAAAGACGTCACTATTACTATGAAACAAATGTGGCCGCTGGAGGGACTGGAAAGCGATGCGAACGGCACCGTAAATCCAACCACTTTTCTAGTTACCGGCGGCATAGTTAACCAGGATGATGGGGAATACCAGGTTCGGATTACCTACGATGGTTCGGCGGGAGATTTGCCGGTTGACCGGGTAGCCGTCTGGCTGCCCCCCGATATTAACTATACGGCTGACTCCAGCACCGGCCTTACCACCGATAATCCGGCTGAAGCAGACTGGAAAGGCGGAAAAGTGCTGACTTGGGACTTTTCACCAGCCGTCAACTTCCTGGACTTACCGCTGCCGGAACTGCCCGAGGGAGGTTTCATACCTGCCCAGGAATACCCGGTTTCCAGATACCTGTTTTTCAATGTAACTCCGGATAAGACGGCCCGCAGCAGCCTCAGCTGGGCAAGGACCACATATTCCGATCCCTACCTGGCCTGGGAGACCGGTTACGTGATTAACCGGATTACCTCCACGGCAACCGATAATGCAACCGGCAGGAGCTTCAGCCTTGAGGGTTTTACATACGTTGATCGTGTGCTGGGAATAGAAGGATTCAGCGGCATCTCGTTACCGGGGGACTACCGGGCTATCGGCCATACTATGATGGAGGATAGTAACGGAGACCGTAAACGAGATACTTTCTTTGCCGAGAGAACTTCTTCACTTACCAGCATCCCCGAGGGTTCTGAAGTTCGGCAGGCTTTTCTTTACTGGTCGGGATGGCGGGATTATCCTAAAGGCAATATGGAGGCTGACAAGTATGTCGGTCTTAAAATTAATGGCCAATCAGTTTATTTTGATGAATCGGGCCAGGCGCAGCTTGGCCTACCCTCCTCGGTGCCTGAGTCCGAAATATTATACCCGGATGCCTCAGGTGATTATGATGAGCTTGAGGTATCCGGCGCCCCTAGTAACTACAAGGCAGTGGATGAATTGGTACCTGATGATAGCGGAAGCTATGTATACCACAGCGGAGGCGGTAGCGATTCGGATATTTATAATATAATGAACAGCGGTGAAGCAAACGGCTCCATCGATAGTGTCACAGTGCTCGCCAGGGCAAGGGCATCAGGCAGTGACGATATGAGAATGCAAATCATCATCAAACCAAGTACCACTGAATATTTCGGAGGTTCAATCAATATAACCGGAGGTTCAGGATGGGCAAATTACTCGGAAAACTGGACGACCAATCCCGATACGGGCTCGCCCTGGGCCTGGAGCGACATTGAGGACCTTCAAATAGGTGTACACCTGTTTGATGACGGTGACGGAAACCCGGAAGTTACCCAGGTATATGCTGAAATCAATTACACCCCGGAATTTCAGGGAGTGGAGGCCTCCAAATGGGCAATATTGGAAAACGGATTTCCTGACTATGCCTACTCCAGTTTCAGGGATGTGACTGCGCTGGTGAAACTGGTAAGTCCTGAAGGCAACGCTGATTACACTGTGATTGGAGTGGCCGGGGACACAGGCAAACAACAATCCTATGCCGGCTGGTCAATGATTATCATCTACTCTAATCCTGATGAAGAAATACATCAATTCTTTCTTTACGATAATTTCCTCTATTCAGGCGTAGAGAGCTCTCATACGTTCGATATTACCGG
>JAZFUC010000192.1:0-6124 GCA_036446995.1 Dehalococcoidales bacterium
TTTATCGCGCAGTTGAATCGTCCTGGCCCCGCCGCTGATTGCCTGTCCGGCCACTTCAAGATGGGGCCGTCCCTTCAGCAGCTGCGTGTCTATAATAACATAAAGCCCGGATATCAGCTTGAGTTTCTCCCGCCGGGTCAGCCGGGCCATCAACGCCTGTTCGATAGTATAGAGACTGAAACGGGCCGTCTTAAATCTTTCAGACTCCAGTTCGGGGGGAGTTTCCGGTGTCTTGGCCAGTTCTTCCAGGGTCCTCAGCGATTCCTGTACCCGCCTGGCATTGGCCACCAGAATTATGGGCAGTTCTTTCTCTTTATCCTCCCCGGCCACTTCCAGGTCGACCCCGACATCACTTCCGGCATCGCGTGACTGGAGCAGGAGTTGCTGAAAAGAGGAATCGCTCCTGATTAAATCATGGCGCAGGGTTTTTAATTGCCCGGTCAGGTCCGGATCATCGAGCATCAACCGGGCGATTTCTTCGAGGAGACGAAGCCCCTCGCCAATCCGGTTGAAATTAGCGTCTATTATGCGCAGTATCTGCCCTGAATGTGATTGTGGTGAAGCCAAAGCAATAACTCCATTTTAGTCAGGAATTTGAAACCGGTAAAACGGATTTCATTCAGCGGTTAAATTTTATCACAGCCCGACTGACGGGTAAAGGGGAAGGGGGAAAGAGATTTTATTAAAAGGGGCTGCGCCAGAAAAAACCTGACCCTTTGTCACCCTGGAGCCCCGACAAGTCGGGGCGAAGGGTCTCAGTGTGGGGAAGTTCGTCATTGCCCCCCACCCTGAGATTCTTCAGTCGTCCCGATGGAAACGGGACTCCTTCCAGAATGACATTTAAGGTAAGGCCCTTGGTAAAGAGGTGGGACTAACGGGTTGAGGTTGATTAATAATTACTCTTCTCCCACCGCGCTTTCATAATGTTCGATACGGGAAGGCTGGCCCTGGCCATCGAGTTCGACGGCGATGAAATCGATTCGCCACGACGGGGGCAGTTTGTCGTGGGTCTGCTGGTAGTGGTAAGCGGTGGCTCTGAGCCTTTCTCTCTTGACGGAAGTAACCGATTCTTCGGGGGAACCGAATTGTGAACCGGTCTTGGTCCTTACCTCGATAAAGACAAGGGTGTCTTTGTGCCGGGCAATAATATCAATTTCACCGTAAGAGCAGCGGTAGTTGGTTTCCACCAGTCGGTACTTTTTCTTCTTCAGAAAATCCCGGGCCAGCTGCTCTCCCCTGATACCCGTATCTCTGCGTTTCATCTTTTAATCATTTCTTTTACCGGGTTGAAAGTAAGGCGGTGAACCGGTGACGGCCCCAGTCGTAACAGGCAGGCCAGGTGCTGGCTGGTGCCGTAGCCCTTGTGCCGGGCCATACCGTACCCCGGGTGGACTTTATCAAGCTCTATCATCAGACGGTCCCGGGTTACCTTGGCGATAATTGAAGCGCAGGCAATAGAGAAACAGAGAATGTCTCCATAAGTGATACCCTTCTGGGGCAGTTTGACGGCGGGCAGACGCAGGTAGTCAATAAGGAGAAATTCCGGCGCCGGGGACAGCCGTTTCACCGCCAGCTTCATAGCCATTCGGGTAGCCCGGGCGATACCCCGGGAATCCACTCCTTTACAATCGACCATCCCGACGCCAACAGCCACGGCCGCCGCATGAATATGGTGAAAGAGGAATTCCCGTTTCTCCGGAGTCAATTGTTTGCTGTCCCTGATCTGGCTTGTCCAGGAGCCCCTGACGCGGGCGGGCAGAATAACGGCGGCGGCGGCCACCGGACCGGCCAATGCGCCCCGGCCAGCCTCGTCAATACCGGCGATATACCGGTATCCCTGCGCCTGAAGAACTCTCTCCTCGGTAAAAGTCGGTCTCCGGCGATTCGACAATATTATCCCCTGTTTTCTTAATTTCTCTTTTGATTTCTTGCCGGGGGACGTTGATTTTTTGTCTGGGTTTGTTTCTCCGGGGACACAGGCTCCACATTTATCTCACTGAGGGGCAGTTCCGCGGTAGTCTGGTCCTCCAGCTCCACCAGTACCGTCTCTTTCAGCGGGTTGTTGGATAGCACCCTGGCCTCACCCGTAGCCGTGGATACCATCTGACCGTTCTTGGGCATTAGCCTCTTCATCTCCCGGTATTGCTCATTCTCGTAAACCAGGCAGCACATCAGGCGACCGCAGCAGCCGGATATTTTCATCGGGTTAAGGGGCAGTCCCTGGTCTTTGGCCATTCTCATCGCCACCGGAGCGAATTCACTGAGGAAGCTGGCGCAGCACAGTTGCCGGCCGCACCGGCCGCAGCCCCCCACTATACGGGCTTCGTCCCTCGGTCCGGTCTGCCGCATCTCCACTCTTACTTTCAGGCGTCTGGCCATCTCCCTCACCAGTTCGCGAAAGTCCACTCTTTCAGTGGCGCTGAAGTAGATAGTAAGACGGCTGCCGTCAAGATTGAACTCGGCGGAGAGTAGTTTCATCGGCAGATTTAATTTACTTATAAGCTGGCTGCATTCGGCCAGGGCTTCCTCTTCCCTGATTTCGGATTCCTGTGCCCGCTCAATATCTCTCTCCTCCGCTTTACGAATTACCGGCTTCAGCGGTTTGTCCAGTTCTTCGGCCGGAACCTGTTTGGGAGCGATAGCCACCTGCCCCAGTTCCTGACCACGAGCCGTCTCCACCACCACCTGGTCGTTCACCTTAAGTTCTATATCACCCGGTTCAAAGTAATAAATCTTGCCGGTCGTTTTAAATCGTACTCCCACAATATCAGCCATATAGCACCTCTGCCTAAACGGCGGATTTTACCCCGCCAGATTTTTTCAATTCCGGTATATCCAGCATCAGTACCTCCAGCACCAATCGCGCATTGGCATTGCGGCGGAGCTGTTCACCGGCTTCCAGGATATTTTTAATAAAACCCCTTATCCGGGCCAGACTGTAATTTTCCGACATTTCAGAAATCAGGTCTTTCCGGTCAATATTGGTCACATTATCGCTCGAGCCCGCTTTCACCAGCAGCAGGTCGCGCCACCAGTCCAGCCACAGGTCCAGTTTCTCCTGTACCTGGCCCCTGTTCCGCCCGAACTGGGTAGCTAACTGGGCGGCGTAAGCGAACCTCTCCTCGCTATCGGCGGAGATGATGTCCACCAGCTTGTCCAGCCACTCGGCCCGCTGCTGGAAGATACTGTCATCGTCAGCGGCTGATACGGCCCAGCCGAGGCAGCCGTGGGACAACCTGGCCAGCAGTCCGGCTTTTTCCGAATCCACATTCCAGTTTTCAATCAGGGCAGCCTCTACCTGGGGCAGGGGAGCGGGGGTCAGTCTCACAGTCTGGCAGCGTGATATAACCGTCTCCGGTAAAAGTCTGTCATTTGTCGTCAGCAGGATAAAGAGCACCCGCTCGTTCGGTTCTTCAAGGGTCTTCAGCAGGCAGTTTGCCGCCTCAAGGGAGAGAAGCTCGGCCCTGTCAATGATATACACCCGGTGGCTGCCCTCAAATGGCGGTAAACTGGCCGAGCGCTGGATGTCCCTTATCTGGTCGATGCTTATTTCCGCTCGCTGCCTGGCTTCCGGGGAATCGTCGCTGTTGTCCAGTCCGACTACCCGGATATCGGCGTGTCTGCCTCCGGTTATCTTTTTGCAGGAACCGCACTGGCCGCAGGGAGGCTCATCCGCCTGGCAGTTCAGCGCCTGGGCCAGGTTAACGGCCAGGGTCATTTTACCCACGTGAGCGGGGCCGCTAAAAAGATAGGCATGGGCCAGGGAACCGGTCTCAAGACCGCGCTCAAACAGGGAAACCGCCCGGCTCTGCCCGACGATACTCCACACTATGAAATTCCTTCTCTAACCTTACTCATCTCTCTTCTTCTCTGTTATATTATCTGATGCTTCTAGCTAAATCTTACCAGCGCCCACCGGTCAAGTCAAAATAGCAGTGGTTCTGTTCAGGTTTTTGGTATTGGGGTTATTAACAGCCTAAGGTCCCCAAATAATGAAATCGGGGGGGAGGGATTTTTCATGAAGGGGCTGCGCCTCTTCAAACTTCCTGCTCAAACTATAATTGCAGCCCCTTAAGTAATCTTGGAGGGCGTAAGTTAAAGAGAGAGGGGGATTAAGGGGGTGAGGTTAACCAGATATAAATATAAACTTACTACTTGACGCTTTCTGACTTTGGCTGATATTATCAAGTAACCTGGCGTTACTTTATGTAATGGAGAACGAATGAACTTCATAGAAAAGTTGACCCTGGCCACCCGCCAGAACAAGAGCCTGGTCTGCGTCGGCCTGGATACGGACCCGGAGCTATTGCCCGATAAAGTGGGTGTTTTCGACTTCAACAAGGCAATTATCGATGCCACGGCTGATCTTGTTTGCGCCTACAAACCTAACCTGGCCTTCTACGAGGCGATGGGCAGCCAGGGGATGGATATTCTGAAAAGAACCGTTGACTATATCCCGGACGGTATCCCGGTAATAGCCGATGCCAAGCGGGGCGATATCGGCAATACGGCCAAGGCTTATGCCCGGGCCATTTTTGATGTTATGAACTTTGACGCCGTTACGGTCAATCCCTACCTCGGTTTTGATTCCATTGAGCCCTTTATAAGCTATCGCGACAGGGGTGTCTTTATTCTCTGCCGGACATCAAATACCAGCGCAATCGATTTCCAATCGCTTTACGCTGATTTTGAGGGTGCGAAGCGACCCCTGTATGAAATCGTGGCTTTAAAGGCCAGCCGCTGGAATACGCACGGCAATATCGGCCTGGTAGTGGGAGCAACCTTTCCCGACGAACTCAGGCTAATCCGGCAGAGTTACCCCGATATGCCCCTGCTGATACCCGGCATCGGCGCTCAGGGCGGCGACCTGGCGACAACGGTTGATTACGGGGTTGATGACCGGGGTGAGAGGGCCATTATTAATTCATCGCGGCAGATTTTATACGCTTCCCGGGGAAAAGATTTTGCCGAAGCTGCCAGACAGGCGGCCTTAAGCCTGCGAGAACAGATTAACCGGCAGCTTGCCGGCCAGACAGACTGAACAGGTTATGTCAACCAAGATATACTTTGGGCTTATCCTGGTGCTGGCTATTTTAGCGGCTGTCAGCGTCTTCCTGCCTGCTTTTCAAAGCCTGATGCCGGATGCGGAGCTACCGGCATCAAAGCCGGTACTGGCCCTGGCTAATGCCGGGATTATGCTGATAATATACGGGGGTCTCGGTTTTCTGGGGTTGAAACTGGGGCCGAAAATCGGCTTTACCGACTTGTGGGACCCGACGGTTTCCAACAGGCAGCGCTTCTTAATCCCTGCCCTGGTCGGAGCCGGCCTGGGGCTGTTTCTGATAATTGCCGACGCGGTATTCAGTCAATTCCATACACTTGGCCCACTGCCTCACCCGCCCTTCCCTGCGTCAATCGTTGCTTCTTTGGCCGCCGGTATCGGTGAAGAAGTGTTGTTCCGCCTCTTTTTTATTTCACTCTGGGTTTGGGTTATATCCAGGTTAATCCTCAAAGGCAGGTGGCAAAACCGGATTTTCTGGATTATTACCGGCTTGTCGGCCCTCGCCTTTTCTTTGGGGCATATTCCCTCAGCTATGATAATTTTCGGCTTGGATTCGGTTAGTGAAATCCCCCCGGCTATCCTGGCTGAGATGTTGCTCCTCAACGGTACAGTCTCGGTAGTTGCCGCTTATTATTTCAGAAAGTTCGGATTTCTGGCTCCGGTAGGCATACACTTCTGGACAGATGTGGTATGGCACGTGATATGGGGTTTGGTTTAATTTTAAATCCCGGAAGGTAGAAAAAATAGCCCTGGATATTAAACCTGGAGATATGGTCCGTTTCAAGAAGAAGCATCCCTGCGGCGGTTATGAGTGGCAGGTGGCCAGGCTCGGGGCCGACATTGGTCTCAGGTGCCTTAAATGCCGGCGCCATATCCTGATTGAGCGCGCTACTCTGGAGCGCCGGGTAAAGGCGGTCATTACCGGCCCTGACTCTTTACCAATGGCTGAAGGCGGGTTATAATAGTCAGGGTATTTAATTCTTCTTCAACGGAGGTGCACCTTGGCCGCTTTATATATTATCTCTTCAGAAAAAAACAGCGGTAAAACCGCTATCTGCGCCG
>JAZFUC010000193.1:0-4553 GCA_036446995.1 Dehalococcoidales bacterium
CCGAAGTGCGCTATGAAGCGGCCGGGGCCTGCGGCGAACTCGAAGATGAATCGGCCGTGCCCCGGTTGATTGAGCTTATTGAGGACTTCGATGCCGATGTCCAGATGGCCGCTATCCAGGCGCTGGGTAAGATAGGCAACCTGGAGGCCAAAGAATGCCTCCAGCAATGTCTTGAGGATGAAAATGAGTTGGTCCGTGATACGGCCAAACAGGTGCTGGAGGACCTGGCTAACTTCCAGGACCCCCTGACTTAGCAGGTTAAATACAGCCACTGGTAAAACATGGTTACAAAAAAGAGAATTATCATCCGACCAAAGAACACCTCGGATGCCTGGGACGATTACTCCTGGGAAACCGATCCGGAACTGGCTGAGCTTGACGCCGCTCCGGTTATACGAATGCCATACACGCAGTACCTGCTGGATTATGATGTCGAAGTCCGGCGTATCTCCCCGACCAGCCGTCAGTTCTCCGTGGATACGCTGGATGGAGAGCACATCGGCAACTGCTCATATTACAATCTTGATGAATCAAAGTGTGAAGTGGAACTGGGAATAATGATTGGTAATCGGGATTACTGGAACAGGGGTTACGGTACCGAAACCGTTATTACCCTGGTTAACCATATCTTCGGTGATCTGAAGGTCAACCGGATTCACCTCAAGACCCTGGAGTCTAACCGCCGGGCGCAGAAATGTTTCCAAAAATGCGGTTTCATCGTCTGCGGTCAACTGGACAAGTTTGCGTACCAGTTTCTACGGATGGAAATATACCGTGACCAGTGGCACGAACAGTTGACTGAGACTGAAGAATAAAAAAACCCCCCGATGGAATCGGGGGGTTTTAACCTTTACGTATCATATATCCCGGATATCCGGTTATTTTATGTCAAGCATAGTCTGTTTGTTTAAGGAAATGGACTCCAGGGCCAGTTTGTCCATCCCAATCTGGACGGGTATCGGGTAATCGCCGGTGAAACAGGCCAGGCAGAATTTGTCTCCGGGTAAACCAATTGCCTTTATTAATCCCGCTATACTGAGATAACCCAGTGAATCGGCCCCGATGAAATCCCTGATTTCAGGAATCGTCTTCTGGGCGGCTATCAATTCACCGTAAGTGGCCATATCCACACCGAAGAAACAGGGATACTTGATGGGTGGAGCGCAGACACGCATGTGCACTTCTTTAGCTCCCGCCTTCTTCAGCATCCCGATCACATGGGGTGTGGTGGTGCCGCGCACAATACTGTCATCCACCACTACCACCCGCTTACCTTCAAGCACCGGAGGAAGGGGGTTAAATTTCAGCTTAACGCCGAGGTCTCTAAGCCGCTGGTCAGGCTCAATAAAGGTTCGGCCAACATAACGGTTTTTAATCAGCCCTTCGACCAGGGGTAATCCCGATTCAAGGGCGTAGCCCACTCCGGCGGCTACGGCGGAATCAGGCACTCCCATAACAATATCGGCTTCTACCGGGTGCTCCTTGGCCAGTTCGGAGCCCATTGCCTGCCGGGCCGGATAAAGCAGCTTGCCGTTTATAGTGCTGTCCGGACGGGCAAAATAAATATACTCAAAAATACACAAGGCTTGTTTACTGGTCTCTTCACGAAAACTCTCCAAACCGTTCTCGCCTATCGAGACAATCTCGCCCGGCTCAATCTCACGGATGAAATCCGCTCCGATATTATCCAGGGCGCAAGTTTCCGAGGCGATTACATAACCGCCGTTAATGCTGCCCAGGACCAGGGGGCGGACACCCAGGGAATCACGAACAGCGAAAAGCCGGTCCCTGGTCATCAGGGTCAGGCTGTACACGCCCTGCAGCCGGTGCATGGCATATCTGATTTTATCCACCATATCCTTGCCTGGGGCAGACAAAATCAGATTGGCGATGACCTCCGTATCGGTGGAACTGTTAAAAGTATAGCCCAGTTGGGAAAGCTCTTCGTAAAGGAAGACGGCGTTAACGATATTGCCGTTGTTGGCGATGGCAATGGTCTCCGCGCCCTTACCGACTGTCATGGGCTGGGCATTGCATATCTCACTTGAACCGCTGGTGGAATAGCGGTTATGGCCGATGGCGATGTGGCCGGTGAGCCGGCTTAATGATTCCTCGTTGAATACCTGGGCAACCATACCCATATTGGCATATATCTGGATACTTTTGCCGTTAGCAGTAGCGATACCGCTACTCTCCTGGCCGCGGTGCTGAAGACTGAACAGGGTAAAAAAGGTAAGCCGGGCTACATCTTCGTTAGGAGCATAAACCCCGGCAACAGCGCAGCATTCGTGCAAATCTGTCGGTCTCTCCTTACCTTTTTGCCTACTACAGGTACAGATAGTATAATCTAAATACTGGCCCCTAGTCAATTTACAGTCAGGCTAAAAGACGCCCTGATCAACTCTGGAATTTCAGCCAGTCCAGGACGATGTTTATCGCCAGGTCATTCCGCCTTAACCGGTGCCCGGCGCCGTCGATTACAACCAGCTGCCGGGGTTCTCCCGCCTGCTCGTAAAGCTCATAAGCCTGACTCAGGGGCACGGTTTCATCCTGACTGCCGTGCACCAGCAGAAGAGGTCGCGGGGCTATCCGGTTAACAAAGTTTAGAGGGCTACTGGCCCCGGACAGGGCGGTACCCCAATCTTCAACCGAGGCAGGAAAACCCTTGTCCCTGATGGCGCCGATACTGCGGAAGTGCTCTATTACAGGTAACGGGTCATCGAATTTGATCTGGGCCGGACAGGCGCAGGCAATCACCGAAGATACCCTGGTATCCGCCGAGGCGACGCAAATAGCAACGGCCGCTCCGGCGCTGAAACCGAGCAGGGTCAGTTTTGTCCTGTCCAGTTCCGGCTGATCGGAAAAATAGTCCACGGCCGCCTGCAAATCCCTTTTCCATCCGGGTAAATCCAGGTTCCCGCCGCTGTTACCGGTGCCCCTGAAATTAAAAATAAACACGGCGTAACCCAGGCGGCAGAACCTTTCCGCCAGGGCTGGATAACCCCCGTCAGTCGGTTCGTGCGGTTTTCCTGAAGGGATACCGTGACAGATGCAGATGCCCGGATAAGGCTCCCGCGGGGCCTCAGCCGGTAAAAACAGCCGGCCGACAATATTCAGGTCGTCAACATTCAGGGTAACATCTCTGGTTATCATGGGTTATTTATTGTTCAGCAGGATAAAAAATTCCCTGTTACCGGAGGCGCCGGTTATGGGAGAAGCGACCAGTCCTCTCAACCTCAGGTCGTGCTCAACTACCCAGCGGATAAACCGGCCCAGGACTCGGGCATGGACTGCCGGTTTCTTAATCACTCCTCCCCGGGGTACTTCTTTTTTCCTGGCTTCAAACTGGGGTTTTATCAGGGCCACTATATACCCGTCTTCCTTCAGTAACCCGGTCACGGAAGGTATTATTTTTTCTAGGGATATACAGGAAACATCAATAGTAATCAGGTCAACCTTCTCCGGCAGGTTTACCGGATAACGGGCGTTTATCCTGTCCATGACTACCACCCGCGGGTCCTGCCTCAGGCCGTAATCCATCTGCCCGTAGCCGACATCCAGGGAGTATACTTTAGCGGCCCCCCGCTTCAACAGGCAATCGGTAAACCCTCCGGTTGAAGCCCCGATATCCAGCGCCACCCGCGAAGAGACATCAAGCTGAAACCGGTCCAGGGCATAATCAAGTTTTATCCCCCCCCGCCCCACGAAAGGAGGCGGTTCAGCAACCGTAATCCGGGCTTCACCGGTTACCGTAGTCCCGGCCTTGTTAACGACTTTCCCCTCAACGGAAACTTCCCCGGCCATTATCATAGCCTGGGCTTTTGCCTGATTCAGGGTAATTCCCCTTTCCACCATCAGTTTGTCAATCCGTATCTTGGCCACTATTTATTACCTGTTTCTTGATATATTATGTCAACTATTTGCGCTAACGGCTATTTCTTTGCCCTGAAAAGCGCCTGGCAGCCGGTCACACGGACCGAGCTTTCGCTGAAATGCCGGTTTAGGGCCTCTTTGAGCGCTCCGATATCATCTTTAAGATTGGTCATAAAGCCGGCCCGGTTGGTTACCCTGAGGACCAGACCTGCCAGACCGCCGCACTTTTCTCCCCTGCCTAGAATTGTGCTGCCGAAGAGGACTCCTCCCCGGTTTAACACCGCTCCGGCGTGCTCAAAGACCACTTCCTTACTGCCCATATCACCCGGCAGGCAGTGGAGCAGGTTCATCAGGCTGATGGAATCAAAACCGGCGGCGCCTATATCAAACGGCTCCAGGGCGTTCCTCCGGTAAACCACCGGATTATACCTGGCCAGCCGCCGTTCAGCCACCTCCAGTGAATTAGGGTTCAGGTCCATCAGGACGAGCCTCGGCGCAGAAGAAGGAAATTGGCAGTTATCCAGGAAATAGCCGGTGCCGACACCGATATCCAGGTGATTGGCGGTTACATTTTCATTGTAAAACTTCAGCAGATAACGGGAAGGGCATCTCCAGACAAGACTGCTGAAAAGGCCCAGCGCCATCCAGTCGTAGATATAGAGAAAGGACTTTGAGTATAG
>JAZFUC010000194.1:0-3621 GCA_036446995.1 Dehalococcoidales bacterium
CCTGACTATTCCCATTAGAGTGTCAGGAATTTCCTGCCCGTCAATTATCAGTTTTCCTTTGAAGAACCAGTGGCGCGAATGCTCGCTGTTGTTGTTGCCGAGCATAAAGAGTTCTACATTGGAGGGGTCACGCTGTAGCACGCCGGTAAACAGGTCATGGTAATAGCCGATATCCCAATCGTCCATACCGAGTCCGCTCTCCCGGTTAAATTTCTTCAGTTCATCAACCCCCCCGGATATCAGGGGAACTTTGAAAACTTCTTCCGGCACCGCCCCCGTGGTGAAAGATTGAAGCGGTTCGGGATAGGGGTATTCGGTCATTCGGTCGTGATTATCAGAGATGAATTCCTCTTTATCCCGGCCGGCCGGTACTAAATAACGTCGTGAGCATTCCAGTCGGACGATCTTATCGAGACCACAGGCGTGGCATATGGCTACTGCGTTGGTTGAATAAGCGGTTTCAAAACTGAGCCGGGGGCCCAGTTCTACCACGTTCACGGCCGGTTTCAGGAAGGACTTTTCCCCGAAGTTCTTAATCTCAAAGGTTTCCGCCAGCAGCCATCGTAATATGCCCAGTTCTTCGTTGTTGAGTGGGGCTGATGTCTGGACGTTAAAACAGTATTCAAACTCCGGGTTAACCTTTCGATAGAAATGCTGCACTTCCGGCATTATTTCACCTTCCGTTAAAATTATCCCGCCGTTTTATTCTGTACCCTGCTCGATTTCGCTAACCCGGTATCCGTATCGGGGCATCTTTTTACCGTCAAGATAAACAGTCCGGCCATCTGTCTCAACATTACCGCCGGCTATCCTGGCCACGGCCAAAGGGTAGATTTCCCAGTCGCCGGCTTCCTTAAGCACGTCCTGGAGGCGTCCGCAGATATCCCCCAACATTTCCAGTAAATCTGCCCCGGCCTTTTCCTTAAATTCATCATAGGTTTTAATTTCGTCAGCCATTGCGAAGGAGGTGACTGTCTCCAGTTTTTGCGGTAACCCTTCGTTTGTCTCCGACTCTATTTTAAGAAGGGTCCGGGCTATATTCAGAGGTCCGGACTGGACCAGTACAGGGCCGGTGTCTTCCCCTTTGTCGACAAAGAACAGGGTTGACCTTATAACCTCGTCTCCGGCTAATATGGCTTTGGCAGACGGTATCCAGTGGAGGCCGTCGTAGCCCTTGCTGGTGTCTCCGGGATGAATGTTCAGCAACCTCGGATAGTACCTGTCCACCATCCAGTCCGTATTCCACTGGTCATAACCGGCCAGGCAAATCAGGTCAGGCTGTTTGCCGATTCTGCCTTCAATCAGACGGCATACTTCCCGTTCATATTCTACCCTTTCCGGGCAGTTCCTGGGAACTTTGCCCGGACCGAATCTCTTCCTGGCCTGGCGGAGATAGGGGATGTGGCTCAGCTCAATAACCTCATGACCGTTTTCACGGGCAATGGCTGTCCCCCCGCAGTCCGGCCGGTTGGTGAATACGATATAATTATGTTCCGGGTTTCCGGAGACAATAGCCCGGTAGTTGGTGCCTGAGCCGGAAATGAAGCAGGCGATAGTCATCACCTCTCCCGATTTATCGGGATTATAAACCGGCGTTTTCAAAAGTCAGACCTGCAATATTTCATCTACCATCCGGCTGACGTACTTGCCTATAGCCAGTGAGGATGTTAAACCGGGGGTTTCGATGCCGACCAGGTTAATAAAGCCGGGCAGTCCCCGATCATTCTCATGTTTTATCACAAAGTCCCGGAAGGGTTCTCCTTTTCCCTGGAGCATGGCCATTACGCAGGATGATTCCGGCTCCAGGTCACCCGGCTCCAGGCAGGGGAGGGCCTCCATCATGCTCGATTCTGTGAAATCGGCTCTTTTTGAGTCATCGATGCTGTAATCGTGCTCATCGACATAGTAGAAAAGCGGCCCCAGGCGCATTCTCCAATCAACATCCAGACAGACATGGACGCCGATACTGATGGTCATCGGCACCGGGTAAATCAGCCGGTTGACCATTTTGTTTTTGCCCCCGCTGACGCTGTAAAATTCGCCTTTGCACCATTTAATCCGGTAGTCGGCTTCGTCTATATCTATGCCGGTCATCCCGGCTATCCGGTCACTGTAAAGACCGGCGCAGTTTATAACCAGCCGGCTCTTGAATTCGGATTCACCCGATGGTTCCCGTACTCTGATATTATAGCCGTCAGACACTTTTTCAATGCCGGTAACTTCTGTTTTGAAAACCATCTGCACGCCGCCTGTCACGGCCTGGCCGTGGAGGTATCTTAACAGGGCGTGAGAATCTATTATTCCGGTAGTGGCTGAAAAGAAAGCCGATGTCCCCCGCAGGTTCGGCTCCAGTTCGGATATTTCTTCGCGGGTTAACATTGTGACCGAGGCGCCGTTTTCCACCGATTTGTTGTAGAGTTTCTCCAGTTCTTCATCTTCCAGATCATTGGTGGCCACGATTATCTTGCCGCATTCGTGGTAGGCAATCCCGGTTTCTTTGCATAATTCATAAAGCAGGCGGTTGCCTTCCAGGCACAGCCTTGTTTTCAGGGAGTCTTTATCGTAATAAATACCAGCGTGTATGACCTCGCTGTTGCGGGAACTCTGTTCCTGGCCGTAGGTCTCGTTTTTTTCGATGACAAATATGTCCCCGCCTCTTTTGGATAACTCGCTGGCAATGGCCAGTCCTATTACTCCGGCCCCGATGATAGTTATATCCGCTGTCTGGGACATAAAGCCTCCGGTTACTCACTACCACTATAAATATACCATATTCGGGGAGTATTCAGGCAGGGCCAGATTAACGTGGAGGAAGCGTCTGAAGGGAGCAGTTCTGGAGTTATCCTCCGGTCTTCTCACGTTCGGGCCCGTCTGACAGTAGTATTAACTTACCGGTTTTCTCATATTTCCAGTACCAGATATGTATTGACATCAGGCAGGGAATAGTTTATCGTGCAAAGACTGGAGCTTGAAGGAGGCACTTGAAATGCAAGGATACTGTGTGAAATGCCGTCAAAAGAGGGACATTCACGACCCCAAGGCGATAACCATGAAAAATGGTAAACCGGCTACCCAGGGTACTTGCCCCACCTGCGGCACCAAGATGTTCCGCATCGGTGCCGCAAAATAAGGCGTTAACATTAAAATATACGACGTTACGGCAGTAATCTTTCGCGTTTAGATGTTCAAGCGAGGATTGCGTTATTGTTCCCGCCGGCGATCTTTGTTTTCCCTCAATAATTCCTCGGCGAATCTTACCGCTTCGTTTGGTGAAATATCAAGTGGTTCTTGATAAGGCATCTCGCCGTAGTTTTTCTCAAGCTCTTCCATATAGGTGTTAAATTGCGGGTTTTGATGCCTGATGGAGTCAAGCTTAACTTCCATCTCACTAATTGTCTTGTCAAGCTCATCGAAATTCGTTTCGATACCCATGAAATGACTGAGTCTGATAAGGGCAGCCTTCATCGATTTCGGACTTGAGTCAATGGCGATATTAAATTCAGGATAATATGGCGCCCTGACAGTCAGATTTACACCCTCCATACCTCTTTTTTTACAGGCGTTCAGGAGCATCAGATTGATACTGGCCGGACCTTCCCGGCTGGAAAACGTAACATTGTA
>JAZFUC010000195.1:0-10262 GCA_036446995.1 Dehalococcoidales bacterium
TCATCCGCCCCGGATACCGTTTTTATCTTAAAGCGGCGGTAAAGGGGCGGCCTGGGTTGTCCTTTCTCGAAGACCACCATACTGCCCACGGCCGCTTTTCCCTGGATATTGGAGATATCATAGCACTCCATCCTTAAAGGCGGCTTGGGCAGGTGGAGCTCCTTTTCAATTTCGGCCAGCGCCTCGGGGAGGGCTGAGGGGGCCGCCTGCTGTTTTATCTTGAGCTGCTGTAAACCCTGGTCGGCGTTCTCAACCACGATGTCCACCAGGTGTTTTTTGTTGCCCCGGCCGGGCACCTGGATTTCAACCCGGCTCCCCCGCTTGCCCTTTAGCCAATTCTCGATAACCGCCTGTTCCTCTACCGGGTGCTGGAGCAGGAGCAGGGGAGGTATGTAGGGCACGGAGCCGTAAAACTGCTTGATGAAATCTGACATTATCCGGGTCGGCTCTTCGGAGCCGGTGCCCTGCAGGGTAAAGCTCTCCCGCCCGATAAGCTTGGAGCCCCGGACGAAGAAGACCTGCACAAAGGCCCTGTCCCGCTCGGCGGCAAAGGCGATGACATCCTGCTCGCCCTTGACCGTGGCGGCGATTTTCTGGCCTTCGATAACGCTCTCCAGGGCCCGCACCTGGTCCCTGATTACGGCCGCTTTTTCAAAATCCAGGGCCTCAGAGGCCCTTTCCATCTTGCTCTTAAGGTCCCTGACAATTCTATCCTGTTTGCCCTCCAGGAAGAGGATTACCTGGCGGATTACCTCGTTATATTCCTGCCGGCTTACCTTGCCGATGCAGGGGGCCACACAGTTAAAAATATAATAGTCCAGGCAGGGTCGCGGGTCGGTGCCGGTGATTGTCCTCGAGCAGGAGCGGAAGGGGAAAATCCCCTTGAGTACTTTCAGGGTCTGGCGCACCGATTTGGCGCTGGTAAAGGGGCCGAAGTAGCGGGCGCCGTCTTCATCCATGCGGCGGGTGATGACTATCCGGGGCCAGTCCTCGTTAAGGGAAATCTTGAGGTAGGGGAAGGTCTTGTCGTCCTTGAGGCGGACATTGAAGTGGGGGTGGTGCCTTTTAATCAGGTTGTTCTCCAGGATAAGGGCGTCTTCTTCCGTTTTGGTGACGAAGAACTCAAGGTCGTGGACCCGCTCCACCAGGCGCTCCAGTTTGGGGGTCAGTTTCTGACCGCCGCTGAAATAGGACCTTACCCGGTTACGCAGGCTTATCGCTTTTCCCACGTACAGTATCGTCCCCCCGGTGTCTCGCATCAGGTAAACGCCCGGGCTTTTAGGCAGCTGCTTGAGTTGTCCTTTAATAAGATTGCTGGTTGGCATAATCGTCCCGGTGAATAGTTTATGATAAAAGCTCAGGAGATACAAAAAAGAGGTGTGGATTCCCGCTCCTGTATCAGGTACGGGACAGGCTTCGCGGGAATGGCAGTAGGAAAAAGGGGAACGACGGCGGGACAGGAATGGCGGGAGGGACAGGTATATCCGGCTAGGCTTCCGCGTTCAGGGTGGCCAGGAACTCGGCGTTTGACTTCGTTTTCCTCATCCGGTCGAGTAGTCGTTCCATAGCGTCGGCGTAGTTGGCCGTGTTGGAGGAAATCATGGAGGTCATCCGGCGCAGCAGCCAGGCTTTTTTCAGGGTGTCCTCATCCAGCAGGAGCTCTTCACGCCGGGTGCCGCTCCGTTCGATGTCAATGGAGGGGAAAGTGCGGCGGTCGGCCAGCCTTCGGTCAAGGTGAAGCTCCATATTGCCAGTGCCTTTGAATTCTTCATAAATCAGGTCGTCCATGCGGCTGCCTGTTTCAACCAGGCAGGTGGCTATAATAGTCAGGCTGCCGCCCTCTTCCGTGTTGCGGGCCGCGCCGAAGAAGTGCTTGGCGGGGTAAAGGGCGGAGGGGTCAATACCGCCGGACAGGGTACGCCCGCTGGAGGGCATAGCCAGGTTGTAGGAACGGGTGAGGCGGGTAATTCCATCCAGCAGCAGGAACACATCCTTGCCGCTTTCCACCATCCGCTTGGCCCTGTCCAAGGCCAGTCCGGCCACCCGGGTGTGGTCCTCCACCGGCTCGTCAAAGGTAGCGCTTACCACCTCGCCTTTTACGGACCGCTTCATATCGGTCACTTCTTCCGGCCGTTCCCCGATGAGACAGACCATCAGGTGGATGTCACTATAATTATCAGAGACAGCGTGGGCTATTGCTTTCAAGAGCATCGTTTTGCCTGCCTTGGGCGGTGATACGATCAGCCCCCGCTGTCCTCTGCCAATAGGGGCGACGAGGTTAATCAGGCGGGCGGACAGGTCATTGTTATTCGAGGTCTCCAGGTCGATAAGACGGTCAGGGAAAGTCGGCACCAGCGAGCCGAAATTGGGACGGTTTTTAGCCATCTCAGGGTTGATGTCATTAATGGCTTCTATCCGGAGCAGGCTGAAGTATTTTTCGCCCGCCCGGGCCGGTCTGCCCTGGCCGGAGACCATATCCCCGTTTCGCAGACCGAAACGCCTTATCTGCGACTGGGAGACATAGATATCGGATGAGCTGGGCAATAGAGTGTGATTTCGGAGGAACCCATAGCCGTCGGTCATAATCTCCAGGACGCCGCTGCAGAAGGTGTTGCCTTCCTGAACTGCATTAGCCTGGAGCAGGCTCATAATAATCTCCTGCTTTTTGAGGCCGACGGAATTGGTGAGACCCAGCTCCTTTGACATCTGAATCAGTTCCTCTTTCGTCTTTTTCTCCAACTGGGCCATATCCATTTTAGGGTCTCGCTCTTTGGTATTATTGTTTTCCAGCCATTGGCCTTTTCCGGTAAAATTCATAAGTTATTTCCTCGAAATGCTTTCGAAATCGGCAAGAAAGCGGGCGATGCCGGTATCGGTAAGCGGGTGTTTTATCATTTGCATTAATACTTTGTAGGGAAGAGTAGCGATGTCGGCGCCTATCTGGGCGGCCCGCAGGCAATGCTCCGGGTGACGCATACTGGCGGCAATTACCTGGGTGCCGATGTCATCATAATTACGGTACATTTCAACTATATCCGCCACCAGCTGCATCCCGTCCTGGCCGATGTCATCCAGCCGGCCGACGAAGGGACTGATGTAAGCCGCCCCGGCCCGGGCGGCCAGCAGGGCCTGGTTGGCCGAAAAGCAGAGGGTGCAGTTAACCTTAACATTTTCACCGGCCAGGGTGGAGATAACCTCCAGTCCTTCGCCAGTGATGGGTATCTTTATCACAATATTGGGGCCCCAGCTGACCATCTGGCGGGCCTGTTCCAGCATGGGACCGACTCCCTCAACGACCACCTCGGTGGATATCGGCCCCGGAATAATGGAGCTGATTTCCTTGATGGTAGCTTCATAGTCGGTTACCCCGGCCTGGGCAACCAGGGTGGGATTGGTGGTGATGCCGTCAATAACACCCAGCCTGGCGGCTTCTTTTATCTGTCCTATGTCAGCTGTATCCAGAAAAATACGCATCTTATTCTCCCCGGGAATAATCACCGGCCGGCAGCGCGGGGCCAGACGGTTTATTTAACTTGTTGAAAGGGGTAATGAAGGTTGAGCTCCCTCCCTGAGTGCTTCTTTGGCGGCCCCTATAAAATCGCGGAAAAGCGGGTGAGGGCGGCTCGGTCTGGAACCGAATTCCGGGTGGAACTGGCTGCTGACCATCCAGGGGTGGTCAGCCAATTCACAAACCTCAACCAGCCGGCCGTCCGGAGAAAGCCCGCTGCAGACCATACCGGCCTCCTGAAGCTCGGCCCTGAATTTATTATTGAACTCATATCGGTGCCGGTGGCGCTCCTGAATAAGATCTTTGCCGTAAGCGTTACCGGCCCGGCTGCCTTCCAGCAGTTCACAGGGATAATTGCCAAGTCGCATCGTGCCGCCCATATCCTCTATATCCTCCTGGTCGGCCAGGAGGTCGATAACCGGGTAGGGAGTCGAGGCATTAAACTCGGTGGAGTTTGCCTCGGCTGAGTTCAGGGCATGACGGGCAAATTCAATCACCATCACCTGCATACCCAGACATAACCCCAGGTAGGGTATCTTGTTGACCCGGGCATATCTGGCCGCCTCTATCATTCCCTCTACCCCCCTGACGCCGAAACCGCCGGGAACGATAATACCCTGGGCGGAACGGAGCAGGGATTCGCTGCCTTCTTTTTCCATGTCTTCGGAGGAGATCCAGATGAGTTTAAGTTCCCTGTTGTGATAGAGGGCGGCGTGATAGAGGGCCTCACGGACCGAGAAATAGGCATCCTTTAGCTCCACGTACTTGCCAATCAAGGCAATTTCAACCGTTTCACGCGGTTCTTTAATGGAGGCCACCATCTGTCGCCACTTGCTCAGATCACACTCGGGCGCCTTAACCTCAAGCATACTAACAATCAGTTCTCCCAATCCTTCTTCCTCAAGGGCCAGGGGTACTTCGTAAATACTGGGTATGGTGGGCAGGAATATAACTGCCTTCCTGTCCACATCGCAGAACAGTGATATCTTGTCTCTTATCGATTCCGGGATTGGAAAGTCAGCCCGGCAGATAATAATATCCGGCTGAATACCTATCCGGCGCAGTTCGTTAACGCTGTGCTGGGTAGGCTTGGTTTTCAGTTCCTGGGTGGTGGCCAGGTAAGGCAGCAGGGTAACATGGATAAAAAGTACATTTTCCCTTCCGACATCGTTCCTCATCTGGCGGATGGCCTCAAGGAATGGCTGCCCCTCGATATCACCCACCGTACCACCAACTTCTATAATCAACACCTCGGCCTGCGATTGCTCGGCCAGATTTTTAAATCTCTGTTTAATTTCACCGGTCACGTGGGGTACCACTTGAATAGTGCCTCCCAGGAAATCCCCCCGTCTCTCCTTACCGATAACCGTACTGTAAATCTGGCCCGAGGTAACATTAGACTGGCTGGTAAGTTCTATATCGACAAACCGTTCGTAGTTGCCCAGGTCAAGATCGGTTTCGGCCCCATCCTTGGTGACGAATACCTCACCATGCTGGTACGGGGACATTGTTCCCGGGTCTACATTCAGGTAGGGGTCCAGCTTCTGCAGGGAAATGGTGAGACAGCGACTCTTCAGGATGGTACCGATGGAAGCGACGGCGATACCTTTTCCTACAGAACTAACAACGCCACCGGTTACGAAGATATATTTTGACATACAGGAAAATCCGAATACACCTGATAATGGAACAAACAAAGATTTCCGTTGGGTAATTTGAGAGAGGAGTGAAGCAACTGGTTTCTCTTTATTATAGAGAAAGAAATGTTAATTTGTCAAGTAGTTCTGCCTGCGGTCGCCTTATCAGTCCGGCCAGAATTATTCCCCGTTGCGCCGGATATTCCGGTCAAGCCGGGCTTTACCATTGACAGGGGGAGCGGCCGGGTCTACAGTAAGTTTTGACCGTTTCCGGAGGAGATAAAAAACTGTTAACTGATCAAAAAATCCTGGAAAGCTCCCGGGTAATTGCCATGGTGGGCCTCTCCCCAAATCCGGAACGACCGAGCAACGGGGTGGCCCGCTACCTGATGGAGAAGGGATACAAGGTGATTCCGGTTAACCCGAACGAAAAGGAAATACTGGGGGAAACCTGTTACCCCGGCCTCGGTTCAATACCGGAGCCGGTGGACGTGGTGGATGTTTTCCGGAGGTCTGAGGATGTCTTTCCTATTGCCGAAGAGGCGGTCAGAATCGGGGCTAAGGCGATCTGGATGCAGGAAGGGGTGATAAATAAGGAGGCCGCCGCCTACGCCCGGAAAGCGGGGCTGAAGGTGGTAATGGACAAGTGCATGCGCAAGCGGCACTATAAATACTACGGCCGCGATTCAGAGGAGGGAGCATAGGGTTTTGATTAGTGTGATTACAGCGTTCAGCCCACCCACTTCTCCGCTAAATCACCGGCCCAGGGCACCTTATAGATGACACCCTGAAAGGCCTTTACCATCAGCACCACCCAGAGAATAAATGCCGCTACCCCGATAATCCAGCCGAAGAAACCTCCGATGAAGGGTATCCAGGAAATCACAGCACCGATGACGGTGAGCGCACCGAACGTGACGATGGACTGCATAGCGTGGAAGCGGACAAACTTGTTTTCCTGCTCCAGCAGGATAATGATAAAACCGCTTACCCAGCCCAGCATGTAACAGAGCAGTCCGGCCACATTCTCAGGCACACCAACGGAAGTCTTGTTCATAATCAGATGCCTCCCCAGCTTAATATACTTAATATAGTGGTAGACAATAATATTTCAGGTTTGGGCAGATGTCAATAGAAGGCGGGTGTGAGAAGCAGGGGCCATATGACTACTTCATCTTCTTCCGTATTTTCCGGACCAGGTACCTCAAGGCGATTGCCCCGCCAATTACAATGATTACCTGCAGCGCCACCAGTTGCTTCAGTATCGATGATATCGCCGGAATGGCAATCAGCAGGAGCAGCACTATTACCAGGAAAAGGACAATATCAACGATGATATTCTTTTTAAACAAAATACCCCTCCGGGATATTTCAACCTGAGTATAGGGAGGGGTTATTGCGGTGTCAATTCCACTTCAGCCTGTCCGGGGTTGTTTTCCGGTTCTGTTTGTAGCTGATTGATTATATTGGCGTAATCACCGCCGCATTCAGATTCTGACCAACCTCACCCCCTTTGTTCCCCTCTCCCCGATTCAATCGGGAAGAAGGAGTAAACATTTTAGAGAGAAGGGTTTCGCCCCATCTCTAACTAAACGTCTCCCCGATTACATAGCGGACCGCAATTATAGTTTAAGCAGGAAGTTTGAAGGGGCTGCGCCCCTTCACAAAAAATCCCTCCCCCTTCCCCTTTCTAAGGGGAAGGGGGACATAGGGGAATGGGGTTAAATATAATTGACATAAAGTTTAAGCTGAATACAGGTAAAAAACAATATCGAATAAAACCGAATTGTGTTTTGTTTTCCGGTTCTGACAGCTGATGTTATATAATAGTTTCAGGGCTGAACCAGCCTGACCGGTCCGCCGGTCGGATGGAGAAAAAAGTTGGGGGTGGTTCTATGTCCAAAGAGCGCTTCACCACTGAGGAGGCCCGGCAAACCGGGGAGCAGCTGGGTATCGATTGGAGTAAGTTTGATATTGAGCAGTTCAGGATGGGACTGGATGTTGAGCTGGAGCACGGTCTGGTGTCTCCGGCCACTAATGTGACGAATGATGATTTTATCCTCACCGGCAAGATTGCCCTGGCCCACCTGAATGAGTTTTCTGATTACTATACCAGGCTGGAAGAAATGGAAGAAGAAGCGGAGCGGGCATGGGAAGGCAGGGGTAAGTAATTCCTGCCCCGTCTTTTTTCCGTCCTTGGCGAGTTTTTTCTTATTATAAATCCTCTGTCTAATTATCATTGAAATGTCTTGCCTGTTCATTTATACTGCCAAGGGACATTCAGCAGCATCAACATAATTTAGTTATAAGGAGGCACCGAGTTCGTGAGCAAAGTAATGACAATGAAAGAGGCGATTTCCACGTTCGTTGAGAGCGGGATGACACTCTTTATTGGCGGAATGCAGCACGGAGAACCTTCCGCGGCGATACACGAGATACTGCGGCAGAGAATAGACCACTTGAAAACTGTTGCTTGCCTGACAGTAACAACCAACCTGCTAATCGGCGAAGGGCGAGTGGACAAAGTGTACACCGGTTACTACGGCCAGGATTCCAATAGAAACTACTGGCTGAGCAAAGCAAAGAGTATGGGCAAGTATCCTGTTTTTCAGGAATACTCGCACTTTGGCATCGCTCAAGCTCTGCTGGCCGGGCAGATGGGTATCTCTTTCATTCCGGTCCGTAGCCAGGTTGGCTCCGATATGATGAAACACAATCCGGATATCAAGTTAATAGATGATCCCTATACCGGCGGTAAAATCGGCGCGGTTAAAGCAATCGTACCGGATGTGGGAATTCTGCACACGCAGCGCTGTGATGCGGATGGAAATGCTCAAAGATGGGGTTCTTTGGGGGTCGATGTCGAGGGCATCAACGCAAGCCGCACAGTCATTATCACCACGGAGAAAATCGTGGATTCCGATGTGATTCGCCGGGATCCAAATCTCACGATTATCCCGGGGTACCGTGTCGCCGCTGTAGTTGAACAGCCCTGGGGAGCCTATCCGATGCATCTGTCGGGGCATTATACCGGGGACTGGCCGGGGATTCTGGCCGAGCTGAGTTCAGAGGACGGCTACAACACCTTTATGGAAGCGTTCGTTTACGGTGTTAAAGACTGGAATGAGTTTTTAGAGCTCAGGAAAGCCGTAAAAGGCGAGGAATACTTTGAGAGACTGCGTATCGAGACCGTACCCAGCGAGCCAATATATACCGGCTACAAGGAGATAGGGAAATGAATCAAGAGAACTCAACGGTGAGTTATGATACAAATGACCAGATGATAGTAGCGGCGTCTCATCTGATAAGGGACAACGAGGCTGCTTATGTGGGTGTCGGCCTGCCGATGATAGCGGGTCTGCTCGCCAAACGCACCCACGCACCAAACTGCACCATGGTTATTGAGAACGGCATAGTAAGGACAGAGGAGTTTGAACTTCCCGCCGGCACGGACACAGTCGGGAGTCAATTTCACGCCGATAAGCTGGTCGGTTTGAATTACATCAGCTATCTCGGGCAGGCAGGTTTCATAAATCTTGGATTCATCGGGGCCGGCCAGATCGACCGTTATGGAAATGTCAACGATACGGTAATAGGAGATTACCATGATCCGGTCCACCGTTTTCCCGGTAGCGGAGGGGCCAATGACGTGATGACCTTCTGCCATCGGACCTGCATAATGCTAGCCCAGACAAAACGCCGTTTTCCGGAAAGAGTGGACTTTAATACTTGCCCCGGCTTCTTCGACGGCAAACCGGGCCAAAGGGAAGAGCTGGGGATAAGACCGGGCACCGGACCGGTAACGGTGGTAACCGATCTTGGGGTTTATGGATTTGAAAACGGTGAAATGGTGCTTGAGACCATTCATACTGATTGCGGCGTGACGCTGGATAAAGTAAAAGCGGAAACCGGATGGGACCTCAAAATATCTCCTGATTTGAAAGACACCGCTATCCCTACTGCCGAGGAGCTACGGATTATGCGGGAAACCACCGCCCCACTTTTAGCCCGCCGCCGCCGTACCGATATGGAGACAAAATAAAGCGCTTCCCCGGTTATAAAATAACTCCCTGTTCTTTCAGGCTGGCGATGTCCTCCCAGCTGTAACCCAGTTCCAGGATGATTTCCTCGGTGTGCTGGCCAACCTCAGGCGCCGGTTCTTTAAACACGGCCGGGTTCTGGGTGAAGTTAACCGGGGTGGTTACCAGCTTTATCTTTCTCAACGGGTGGTCTACCTCCGCAAAAAAATTGTTTTCAATGGCCTGAGGGTCGTTAACAACCTCTTCCGGGGAGGCGACTCTTCCGTAAATCACGTTTTCTCTTCTGAAGGCCTGTTCCCATTCATCGCCGGTCCTGGTTGCCATAATTTCATCTAATATACGGATAAGCTCTTCATTGTTTTCCATCCGGGCGTCCAGGCTATTGAAACGCGGGTCTGTCTCCAGTTCCGGCCTGTCTATTGCCCGGCAGACATCCGGCCAGGAGGGGTCTGACTGGAGCATGGCCAGCCAGAACCAGGTTTCATCTTTAGCCCGGTAGCTGTTCCATATCGGGTTTCCCGCTTTGGTGCGGTCGAACTTCATCATCGGGTTTCCGGCCAGTGCCCCCTGGATATCCATGGCCAGGTCCCAGACTCCGGCGTGATACAGGGAAACCTCAAGTTCCTGCCCTTTGCCCGTCTTTTCCCGGTTCAGCAGGGCGGCCAGTACCCCGGCGGTGAGGTGGGCTCCAGCCATGCTGTCAATCATACCGGCCCGGGGTGGTGCCGGGGGACTTCCCGGTTCCCCAATCAGGTGCATCATCCCGGAGCGGGCCCAGCCGGCCGCGAAATCATAACCCCGCTGGTCTTTGTCCGGGCCCACCTTACCGTAGCCGGTGATGACGGCATAAATTAACCTGGGGTTAATCGCCCTGAGCGTCTCATAGTCAAGCCCCAACTTGCCCATTGAACTCAATTCGTAATTTGACATAAAGACATCAGTGTCTTTTATCATCCGGTGGATAATTTTCTGGCCCGGCTCTTTTTTCAGGTCCAGAGCCAGCCCTTTTTTGTTCCGGTTCAGTACCTGCATGATTTGGTTGATTTCTCCGATGCTGGTGCCCTGGGCCCTTCTCAG
>JAZFUC010000196.1:0-3970 GCA_036446995.1 Dehalococcoidales bacterium
CACCAGCCGGCACATCTCTATAATCCGGGCCGGTTCCCTCCAGCGGGGGAACTGTGCCAGCCCATCCCAGCCTAGTATAAAGTATAGTTCGTCGGCGGCGTCCAGCCCTTTACGCAGTTCCTCGATAGTATCCACGGTAAAAGAAAGTCCGGAACGGTCCACCTCTATCCTGGACAGGCTAAGACGCGGGTGCTCACTAATGGCCAGCCGCACCATCTCCACCCGGTATTTTGCGGCCAGGACTGACTCCCCGTCCTTCAGCGGCGATTGAGCGGCCGGGATAAATAAAACCTCGGCCAGGTCCAGAGCGGAGCCCGTTTCCTCGGCGATGGCAATATGCCCGTTATGAACGGGGTCAAAAGTGCCGCCCAGTACGCCTATTTTCACCGGCTCACCACTCCCATTCGATCTGTCCGCAGCGGACTTTATCCCCCGGCTCTGCCCCGGCCTTCTGCATGGCCTTATTCACTCCCAGCTTACCCAACTGCCACTGCATCTGCCGGTATACCTCGGGGTTACTCATATCCACCCGTGACACCATCCTCTCCAGTTCATGAGACTCGATAACAAAGGTGTCTCCATCCTTAATAATGGTGGCCGGAGCGCCCCTGGGTTGGGGTCTAAATATGGCCCGGTGCACCTTCTTTCCCTCTTCAAACCCGGTTCCGGTTGTATCAAGCAGCTTCAGAGTCTCTTTCATCAGGGCCTGAACTCCATCCCCGGTGGCCGCAGAAATCAACACTACCGGCGTACCGACATCCCTGAAAGCCTGCCTGATATCCGCCAGCCGGTCCCCCACCTGGGGTAAATCGATCTTGTTCACCACCACCAGTTGCGGTTTTTTAATCAATACCGGGTCAAACAGCCCCAGTTCCTCATTAACCTGTATCATATCGTCCACCGGCGATTCCGAAGAGCCGTCAATCAGGTGGACAAGTATTTTAGTGCGCATAATATGGCGCAGGAAATCGTGGCCAAGGCCCCGGCCCAAGTGGGCCCCATCTATCAGACCGGGTATATCAGCCATAACAAAACTCTTCAGCCCGACCTCCACAACACCCAGAACCGGTTCCAGGGTAGTGAAAGGGTAACTGGCGATTTTCGGCTTGGCCGCCGAGGCGGTAGCCAGCAAGGTTGATTTGCCGGCATTGGGATAACCGGTGATGCCGACATCGGCAATCAGCATCAGCTCGAGAATCAGGGAGAGTTCTTCTCCCGGGTCACCTTTCTGGGCAATTCGCGGCGCCTGGTTAGTTGACGAGGCAAAACGGGTATTCCCCAGCCCCCCTTTACCGCCCCGGACAACCATCACCTGTTGCCCCGGCTGGTCGCAATCGGCCACCAGCGCCTCCCCGGCTGGAAGATTGGCATCCAGAGCCAGCGTACCCATAGGGACCTTTATCACCAGGTCTTTCCCTGTTTTGCCGTGTTTTTTCTGGCCCCGGCCATTTACTCCTTTAGCTGCCTTGTAAGTTCCCCGGTGTTTATATTGCTGGAGGCCATCCGTGCCAGGGTCAGCCAGGATAATAACATTACCGCCGTTACCTCCGTCTCCTCCATCGGGACCGCCAAAGGGTATAAACTTCTCCCGGCGGAAACTAACCGACCCGTCCCCACCGTCTCCCGACCTGACCTTAATTTCCACCTTATCAAACATTAGTAATTATCCTGTTACTTATTAATTTAAGTGTATAAGTTACTATTATCAGTAATAATACTAACACGTATCTGGCAAGGTTTAAATCTGGTAAGAGCTATTTCTGGAGGATTAAAAACCACGCCTGGGCTGCTAAAAGTTATGAAACAGTGACACGGCTTATTAAAAATATTGAGAGAGGTTTCTTAAAAAAGGGGGTCGTTTAATGATGGCCGTTATTGGAGAAGGAGGATAACCCCTGCTGGATATCAAAAACTTTTCTCCGCAGGGTAGGGTTGTTAGTGATATCATTGGCTATTTTTTGATAAGCATGGCTGACGGTGGCCGGGGTTCTTCCACCCAATTCCTGACCTACTTCCGCCAGTGAGCAGTCCGTTTCCTGCCGGATGAGATACATGGCTACCTGCCGGGCCAGGGCCGTCACCTCGTCCCTCTTCCTTCCCCGGAGGTCGGTCGGGGTAATCTGAAAGCTGTTGACCACTGCTTCGGTAATAAGCAGGGGGGTAACCGGGGTAGTCGGAGTGCCGTTATCGGAAATATCTTTCAGGGCCTGACTGGCCAGTTCCGGTGTCAGCCTCGACCTGACCAGCTTGGCATAAGCTACTACCCGGTTAAGGGAGCCCTCGAGCGATCTGATATTTTCCTGGATCTGGAGGGCGATAAGCTCCAGGACATCGGGGGTAATTTCAGTCTCTTTCTGATCAGCTTTTGCCCGCAGGAAAGACAGGCGGGTATCAAAATCAGGCGCCTGGATATCCGTAACCAGGCCTCCCTCAAAGCGAGAGCGCAGCCGACCCTGCAGGAGGGGCAGTGATTTGGGGGGACGGTCACAGGTGAGGGCAATCTGGTGGTTGGCATTGTGGAGCTCTTCAAAAGTATGAAAAAAGTTCTCTTCCGTCTGAGTTTTGCCGCCAAAGAACTGGACATCGTCCACCAGCAGCATATCCACATTGCGGTACCTGTTACGAAATTCCTCAGTCTTTTTCTCCCGGATGGCTTGAATGAGCCGGTTGGTGTATTCCTCGGCCCGAACATATACGACATTCATATTCTTGCTCAGAGCGGCGTGGCCGATTGCCTGGAGGAGATGGGTCTTGCCCAGACCGGAGTCTCCGTAAATAAACAAGGGGTTATAATTGCTGCCCGGGTTTTCGGAGATCCCTATGGCCGCGGTGTAGGCCAACTGGTTGCTGGCGCCGACAATGAAGGAATCAAACGTGTACTTCGGGTTGAACAGGGGCAGACAGGCCTGTTGAGTAGGCACCGCTTTCTCACGACCGGACCGTTCCGGTGTCAGGTCGGTCTGGTGAGAGTTTACCTGGAACAGCACCTGGACCTCGCTCTGGGTAACGCTGGTGAGTACTTTCTCAATCAGGGAGCGCTGGTTCTTATCCAGGTATTCGGCCACGAAAGTAGTAGGTACACCGACGGTAAACCGGCTGTCTCCATACTCTAAACCGGTGGTTTGGGCCAGCCATGTGCGGTAATTAGACTTGTTGACCTGGACTTGCAGTTCTCCCAGGGCAGTTTCCCAGATTCGCAGCGCAGACCTAGTTTCCGTCAAGCTCATACTCCTCGTAATTAGTCCTGAAACTGCCCCTGGCGGTGAATTCGGGCTGAACCCCTCACCAATCTGTCTGTTGTTAAACAAGAAAGCGGGAAGTAATAAAAAAAAGAACATATTCAGGATAAGCAAAGTTGGTTTTATTGGCAAACATTCTGGCGTTGATTGCCAGCCATTTTTAACCCATCGGTTCTCTTATAAGGTCTGTCATACTCCGTTTATTGTCTAATATTTAACAGATAGTCGTGGTAGTTTTTGTTGTTATCAAAATTTTTTAATGATAAAATTATCGGCAGGAGGGCCAGGGGTTGAGAATAGTTTTTATGGGTACTCCGGGGTTCGCCGTTCCCTCTCTTCAGCACCTGCTGATTAATGAATATGAGGTAGCGGCCGTTTATACTCCGCCGGACAAAACAGCCGGCCGGGGGCGCTCCCTGTTAATTTCCCCGGTGAAGCAGGCGGCGGTGGAGGCCGGGCTGCGGGTGGTGCAGCCGGCGAACTTTAAAAGCCCTGAGACGGTAAAACAGCTGGCCGGGTTAAAGCCGGATGTTATTGTGGTTTCCGCCTACGGCCGGATTCTACCCCGGGCAGTTCTGGATATCCCGCCTGAAGGTTGTATTAATATTCACCCCTCCCTGTTGCCCAGGCACCGGGGAGCGGCTCCGGTGGCCGGGGCTATCCTGGCCGGGGATGATTTCACCGGGGTGAGCATAATGCTGCTGGACAGCGGTATGGATACCGGCCCGGTA
>JAZFUC010000197.1:0-2638 GCA_036446995.1 Dehalococcoidales bacterium
GAATCACCCGCGAAATGGCCGATAACTATGAACAACCGGGCAAATATACCCCGGCCCAGCTGAGTGAAATGCTGGGTATTCACTAGCGGATAGGGAAAGGCAACGGTCCGGCTGCCTGATTATGAGGTGTTTTTCAGGTCGGCCCTATCCCAAGAGAGATATCTTCGTTATAAAAGACTGAAAAACACTTACCCTTGGGAGACAGGTTTGGATAAAGTAAAATTTTACGCAATCATAGCTGTAATTGGTGCGGCCGCCTTTCTCGTCGCCGGATGCACAGAAGGCGACCCGCCCCCGGAGTCCTTACCCGGGTTCCCGGAAGCGGGCGATTTTGAAAATCTTACCTGGTCACTGGAATCTTACGGAGAACCGGGTAATTTAAAAAGCGTGCTGGCGGACACGGAAATAACAGCCATATTCACCAGCCAGGACGGCCAGGTCCGGGGGAACGCCGGAGCAAACAATTACTTCGGAGGATACCGGCTCAGCGGGACCAGGCTTACCATTCCGCAACTGGCCAGCACGGAGATGTTCCGGCTCGACCCGGAAGGTGTGATGGACCAGGAATCCGCTTACCTGAAGGCCCTCGCGGCGGCCGAAACCTATCAAGTCAGAAACAGTAAGCTGGAAATCAGCGGAGGCGGTCAAATACTGATTTTCAGGCGGGGTGTCCGACAAAAAGAAACATCATCATCCTTTCAGGAACCGGGTGCCACTGTTTCTGTGACCAATGAGGAGATTGAAGAGGAATCCGAACCTGTCGAACTTCCCGAAGCCCAAACAGAGGAAACTGAAACCGTGGATACCGCCTCGAATGTTGTAATCGGCCCTACCCTATCCAATATCCTGGCCGGCAATTGCGAAGGCAGAGCGAATGAGGAACTCGAGGGGGCCGGCTTACCGGGTGGAAGCCTGGCGGCAGGTTTAACCCTGAATGACATTGAGCGAAACCCGGTCAGTCTGGCGGGGCGGTTGGGAGAAAAACCGGTGGTGATGATTTTCGGGTCATTCACCTGACCGCCGTTCCGTCAGGGGTGCTCTGACACGGAAGAACTACAGGCTAAATACGGCGACCAGCTGAATATCGTCATCATCTATGTTGTTGAGGCGCATCCGTCCGGTTCAGCCAGTCCTTACTCCGGTGAAGAATGGACGGGAGTTTTCAGCAAAGACGAGGAAGGGAACCCGGTTACCCAGCCGGAGACTTATGATGACAGAGTTACTCTCGCCCGGCAGACAGCCGTCGATGAGGGTATAACGAGCCTGATGCTGGTAGATGAAATAGACAATCCGGTCTGGTGTACTTATGGCCCGGCTCCAAATATCGCTTACCTGATAGGCACGGACGGGATAATAGTCACCAGTCAGCAGTGGTACGATCCGGGGGCGATGGAAAATGCTATCCAGGACTACCTTGAGAGCCATTAAGGTCCTGTTGGCATCTGGTTGTTTTCATAGGTGTTATAAGGAGTTTATATATATTGGTTAATCTCACCCCCTTGTTCCCCCCGTCAGCTGAGCTCACAATAAACCTCTCCTTGCTGAGGAGAGGGGGAAACACTTTTGAGAGGGGGCTTCGCCCCCTCTCAAACTAATACTCCCCCTTCCCCTGATAGGGGAAGGGGGATAAAGGGGGATAGGGTTAAACGATAATAACACAGAATTCAATATCTCAGGTCATAAACGACCTGATTAACTATAACCGAACAAAACTGTCATTAACCTCTATTGACAGCCACACCGGAGAGATATAGTATTTCTAAAAATCTGGGAGCGTAGCGGAAGATTTGAACAAGAGACAGGCGTGCGCCGCCTGCGGAAAATGCTGTATATCCCTGGGCTTTGAAATAACAATGACCCCCGGTGATTACCGGCGCTGGAAGCACCAGGGCCGGGACGATATCCTCCGGTATGCCTTTATCCCTCCGGGGAAGGGCGGTTCCGGCTACCTCTGGTTCGACCCGATTCGCAAGCTGGAAATGGACCGCTGCCCCTTTCTTGGGGAGACTGAACCGGGTAAATACATCTGCGGTATCCAGGAAACCAAGCCAAAGGTATGCCGGGAGTTCTGGTGCGCCTGGACCTATGGCGAAGGTGAAAAAGCCCTCCCGTTTAAAGTATCCGCCGGCTGGACTTACAGGGCTGAAAAACTGGGCTACGGTCAGCCCCGGAAATTACGGCAGGAAAACCCTTAAATCCCTCCGCTTAAAGCACATTCAGCAGGAAAGGAATCACCACCAGGCTGGCGATTGTGGTGACAAAAACAACGCTGGAGACCAGCTCGGCCTCGTTATCATACTTGGTCGCCAGTAGAGAGGAATTCGCCGCCGCCGGCATTGCCGAAACCAGAATTACCACCGACCTGAAAACCCCGGTCAGGTTAAACAGGTTAACGGCCAGAAATCCAAAGGCCAGACCCACACCCACCCTGAGAAATGAAGCCAGCAGGGTAGTGCGGATTGACCGCAATCTTACCTTTGAGAGATTAGCTCCCAGCACCAGCAGGACAATGGGGATGACCATCAGACTTATCACATTCAGGGGCGCCATCACCAGTTCCGGCAGGGTAATATCGTTAAAGTTGACCAGCAGGCCGGCCACGGCGGCGTAAGGAGCCGGCACTTTCAGTACCTCTTTC
>JAZFUC010000198.1:0-8883 GCA_036446995.1 Dehalococcoidales bacterium
AAATATTTTAAAGGGAGTTCGTGGGGACTAAATTCAATTTATTTATCTGGCTCTTTTAGGCAGAGAAAGAGGTCATTATCCGCTGTTATAAAGAACACTAGTAAGGCAATTAAAAAAGCTGAGATCGACTTGCCTGACAGCCCAAAAGACACAAAATTTGCGTCTGATTTCTTAGACCGAATGAATTCTGGTCCCGAATGGTGTAAAGACGTTATTATTGAGCTTCTGCGGTTTACACAAGAAGAGATGTTGGATACATTAAAGGAAATTCTTCCCGTACTTGAAGAATATAAAGAGCATGATATTTAATTCCGGGTGTCTACTATTATAAGTGTGTTTATTATTAGGTATTGATTTAATTCATCTTTTCTAATGAAGGGAGCGGTCTGCCCCCCCTGAGCCGGTCCTGGTGTTCGCGGGTGAATTTAATTCTTCTGAATATCTAAAAAAAGACAGTGGGGACGGCCTGATACCGGCTATACTCCTTGACCGTGTCCACCATCTCCCTGATATCTTCTGTTTTTTCCCTGACAGGGAGGGTCATTCTCATAATAAAGCCTCCTCCCTTGCCACAATCTTTAATCATGTTTTTGTGGTATTCCTCCACCTCCTGAAGCGAGTCAAGTCTCAATGACAGGGGGCTTTTACCCATAACGCCATGATATTCAGGTAGCCGGATTAACACTTTTGACACGTGATATTGACCTTTTAGGTTATTGATTAATCGGTGCTACCTGTCATAATAGCAACTGAAATCAAAGAAATTGGGGATTTCCGCGATGAAGCAAAAGCAACAATATCTGCATATGTTTATTACCTTATATCTAAAAGGAGGGACGGGATGAAGAAATATATTCTGAGCGCATTATCGTTATCGTTAATAATAGCATCAGCATTCGGAAGTAACGCTCTCACTGCTGCCGCTGAACCGCTAAATATAGTAGTAAACGGCGACTTCGAGACCGGTGACTTCAGTAATTGGACAGTATACCAGACACCTGATGGTGTCGCCGATGAAGGAATAGTAGAGTTTGACACAACCGGCAGCGGAACCAGTTATGCTGCCAAGTTCAAAGTAGGGACATTTAGGCGTAACGTGTACGAAGGTGGAGGAATATATCAGGACTTTTACGCGCCAGCCGGAGACTGGGAAGTCTCGGCAGATATTGCGGCTTTTGACCCTGGCGGTACCGGTAATCTGCAAGGGGGACGTTTCGATTTACTAATTGATGACGTGGTTGTAGCCACTTACGAATTCGGATTCATTCAGGCCAACCAAACGCTGCGTCACACATTGTCTGTTACCGGAAGCTTCGCTGATGATAATTGGCACGTTATTAAAATCGAAATAACACGGTCCTGGGCAGCTCAATCGCCGACACCAATGCAATATGTAGACAATATAAATCTGATAATGCCCACGGCTAACATTTTATCTGATTCCGGTGTCCCCGGACAGGGAATCAATGAAGCTCCCGGTCTCCAGAAGCCGTTCAACCCCAACTCAGCGGCTGATGAGCATGCAGGGAAAAAAGATAAATGATGCAGAACACAATTTTGTCTATTTATTCAGCTTTTCTAAATGTCTAAAAAAAGACAAGTGGGGACGGCCTGATACCGTCTGTTGGATGGTTGGTGTCCGGGGAGAAGGAAGCTGTTTACCCCTACAGGACAGGTAAAAGCCGGTACTCCTCAAGCCCGTCAATGGTATGTGCCCCTTCGTATTCGGCCAGCAGCGTCTGGATAAGCTCTTTTACGGAGGTTATTGTGTTTATCCTGTAAGCGTTTGCCCCGGCAAAGGCGAATCCTTCTTCAAGGCGCCCTTTTTTAGCATTGGTCAGGGCGTCACAGATGCAGTAGGGCGATTTTCTGAAATCGCAGGTCTTCAGACACCGCCAGGGGCACTTGATCGGTCTCTTGACTCCGGCCGCTATCTGCTCAAGAAAGTTGTTCCTGATAGCTCTTCCCGGCAGTCCGACAGGGCTTTCAATTATGGTCAGGTCCTCTTTATTGCACTTTAGATAAGCCTCTTTAAAGGCCGGGGAAGCATCGCACTCGTGGGTGGCTACAAACCGGGTTGCCATCTGCACTGCCTGGGCCCCTGACTGGATGAGCTTGTAAATATCGGCACCCGTGTATATACCTCCGGCGGCGATTACGGGGATGCTCTTGTCAAAACTCTTCTGGTAGGGCTCCAGCACGGAGATTACTTTCGGCAGCGTCTTCTCCAGAGCGTAGTCAGGATCATCAATCTGCTCTTTTTTATAGCCGAGGTGTCCCCCCGCCAAAGGGCCTTCAACAACCACGGCATCAGGCACATGATTGTAATTCCTGGCCCAATAGTGGAATATCAGTTCTGTCGCTCTGGCGGAAGATACTATTGGAACAACTTTAAGCTTAACTGGCCTTGTTCCAACCGGTATTAGTGACTCCGGGACCTTTAATGGAAGCCCGGCGCCCAGAAAAACCACATCCACCCCTTCATCCAGGGCAACCTGGAGAAGGTCATAATAATCAGAGAGAGCAACAAGTATATTTACGCCGATAATACCGGTAGTCATCTCCCTGGCTTTTTTTATTTCCTTGCGCAAGGCTCTAAAGTTGGCTTGCTTATGGTTTCCTTTAAAATCAGGCTCAAGCATACCGATGCCTGCCGTGGAAATGACACCGATACCGCCCTCGTTAGCAACGGCCGAGGCCAAACCGGACAAAGAAATACCAACCCCCATCCCGCCCTGGACGATCGGTATTTTTGACTCCAGGTCACCTATTTGCAGTTTTGGTATTTGCTTAAGAGCCATATATCATATTCTCTTTCACTTTCATTCAATATAGATAGTTTTGCCCGGTTTTTCTCCCGATTTCCCTCCGGCATCCTGTTTGCCGGGGCAAGGATTTAAGGGCACGCTAAAAGCGTGCCCTCTTATTTATCTGGTATTTGTTACGGCGGCCATTCTGTTCCGGTTGCCCGGTCTGCGGGGCGCTCGGCGATACTGTTGGTTATCCGTATTTTCCGGCGCCGGGGCCGTGTAGTCAAAGTTTTCCACGGTACGGCGTTCGATTTTCTTTTTCAGGATTCGCTCAAGGGAGCCTACCATGGCTGTGTCTGCGCTTGTGATGAATGTCAGCGCGTCACCGTTGTTGTTGACCCGTCCGGTGCGCCCGATGCGGTGAATGTAAGCATCTGTATTCTCAGGCATATCGAAGTTGATTACATGGGAAATGTGCAGTATATCGATTCCCCGGGCGGCGATATCGGTGGCAACCAGCACCTTGACCGAACCGTTGCGGAAGCCATCGAGTGCAGCCTGACGCCTGGATTGAGTCAGGTCCCCCTGTAGCGAGGTAGCTCTGAAACCGGCTCTTTTTAAATGCCGGGCAATGCGCTCGGCGCGGTGCTTGGTCCGGGTAAATACCAGCACAGAATTTTTTTCCAGCCGGTACAGTAATTCGGTCAACAGCTTGGTCTTGAGGTGTTGCTTGACCGGATATAGAGCGTGGGATACGGCGCTGGCCGGGGCTGATTGCCCGATTTTCACCGTAACCGGGTCACGCAGTATATCTTTCACCAGCTTGCCGATGTCATCCGGCATCGTCGCCGAGAAAAGGAGCGTCTGGCGTGGTTTCAGCAGACACTTTAATATCTTGCGTATGTCCGGCAGAAAGCCCATGTCAAACATCCTGTCTGCCTCATCGATGACCAGGATTTCCAGGTTGGACAAGTCAATAGAGCCTCTCCACAGGTGGTCCAGCAAGCGTCCCGGACAGGCGACGACTATTTCAACGCCGTAACCAAGCTCCAGTATCTGCTGGTTGATATTAGTGCCGCCGTAAAGGGCGATACTTTTCAGGCCGGTGTGTTTGCCCAGGCTGTTGAAAATCCCGTTGATTTGCTCGGCCAGTTCCCGTGTCGGGGTAATAATGACGGCCCCGACTTGCCTTTTGGGGGCTTTCAGCAGACGCTGCAGAATTGGCAGTACAAAGGCGGCTGTCTTGCCGGTCCCGGTCTGGGCCAGCCCGATGACATCTTTGCCTTGTAATATTGGAGGGATTGACTCCTTTTGTATTGGGGTGAGTTCAGTGTATCCAAGTTCACGCACCCCGGTCATGATACTCGGATGAAGATTCAGGTTCTCGAAATTCATAATACTCCTAATTAAATTTGTGAAACAATATGTTCCCGATATATTAAAAGGGAAAAATAATCGTTCAGTTTCAATTCCTTTTTATTTTCAAATTAAAAAATAGTCTGTTCTTTGTCTTTTACGGGCGTTGCCGGGCTCCTGGGTACGAAACGGCAGTTGGTTTTTTCTTCAGGCTGAAAGTTATGCATCAGCAGTTTCTGCTGTCCACTCGCTTGTGTTATAACTTGCAAAGACAAAATTTGTATTGGCCCGAGCTACATCCGGGCGGGTCGCCCAATCCGGATGTAGCTCATGGCCTAACCTCACTTATCTGCTCGGTCGGACTTTTCGGTAGCAGTCACTGCAATATACAGGTCTGCCCTGGGTGGGTTCGAACGGTACTTGTGTTTCTTTGCTGCACTCAGCGCACACTGCGGGGAACAATTGACGCCGGGCTGTATAACCGTAGCTGCTGTTTCCGTAGCTACTGCCGCTGTTCGTTTCACGGTTTGCTTTCCGTGCCTGACGGCAGTCGGGGCAGCGCTTAGGTTCGTTGGTATAGCCTCTGGACTGGAACTGTTCCTGTTCCTCAACGCCAAAGATGAAACTATTGTTGCAGTCGAAACACTCGAGGGTCTTGTCCTCAAAACTCAATGGATGGCCTCCTCTCTTTTTTATTTAGTCGGAGCTTGGGCCATCCAATACTTATATAAATCTTAATGGACTTTAAGAAGATTGTACTAGCCTAAACTTGAACTTTTCATAGTTTACCACTAATAAGCACTATATTTCAACTTTTGAAGCTGCTACCAAGCCGGTTCAGGCACGGTTCTTCTTATTTATGGTGGAAAATAACCTGCATAAAAACGGATTTTACCAGCCCGTCTGTGTTTCCGGCAGAGGCGGGGATAAGCCGAACTTTCAGGGAGAAGATATAAATAGTATAATAAGGCGCAAGAACCTCTCACTTGATTGCTGAAATAAAACAATTTCTCAGTCGCAATATTACCTTTTATAGGGATGCCGTAGGCTTCAAAAAAGCAAGTAAAGTATGACTATAACAGAATATTCCAGTTTATCAATCAGCGGTGAGACCCTGACGCGGGAACAGTGCCACGAGGTGCTGAATTATCCGGATGAAGATATCATGCGGTTACTTCACATGGCATACCAGGTCCGTTATAAATATTTCGGGAATCATGTTCAGGTGCAGGTGCTGAGAAACGCCAAAAGCGGTAATTGCACCGAAGACTGCCACTATTGTTCGCAATCAAGTATTTCAAAGGCCCCGATTGAAAAATATACCCTGGTTTCAAAATCATCCCTGGTGGAGGAAGCCAGAAGAGCCGGGCAGATAAAAGCGGCCCGATTTTGCCTGTCGACGAGCGGAAGTCGACCGACCGACAGCGAAATTGAAGAATTGTGCGACATTATTCAGACCGTAAAGGACGAAACCCGGCTCCCCGTGTGCGCTTCGCTAGGCCTGCTGACAAATGAACAGGCGGTGACTCTGAAAGCCGCCGGACTGGACAGAGTCAATCATAACCTGAATACCAGCCGGCGCTATTACCCCGAGATATGTACGACACACGAGTTCCAGGACCGGCTTGATACGATTGTACGCTGTCAGACGGCCGGTCTGGAGATTTGCTCCGGCGGGATTATCGGGCAGGGGGAAACAGATGATGATATCATCGATATGTTCCTGACCCTGAGAGAAATCAATCCCCAGGCTATACCGGTTAACTTTTTGGTTCCGATAGATGGAACACCGTTTCAGGGACTGGACAGCGGGTTAACTCCGAGAAGGTGCCTGAAGGTACTCTCCCTGGCCCGGTTCCTGAATCCGCAGTGTGAGGTGCGGGCCGCGGGCGGCTGGGAATATCACCTGCGGAAACTGCAGCCGCTGGCTCTTTATATCGTGGATTCGATATTCGCGGCCGGTTATCTGACAACCGAGGGGACATCAGTCAGAGAAGTTTGTGATATGATTGCAGACATGGGTTTTGAGTCTACCATCGAAGACACCGGACTTGAAAATCCGCTGTAAACCTCGATAACCGTTTATTCTCCCCGGGTGAGTTGCGTATTGGACACATTCTTTGAAAATGAGCTTGCTTTACTGAAAGAGCAGGGACTGTTGAGGGATTTGTACCCCTTACCGGAAACCGGCGGTGAAATAACCGTTGGCGGAAAAACGGTAATAAACTTTTCTTCGAATGACTACCTGGACCTGTCGAGAGACCAACGGCTCAAGAGTGCCGCTATCCGGGCAATCGAGCAACTTGGCTGCGGCTCCTCGGCATCACGCCTGATGTCGGGACACCTGGAGATGCACGAGGAACTTGAGTCTGACCTGGCCCGAATGATGGGAACCGAAGCTGCCCTGGTATTCGGCAGCGGGTATCTGACCAATCTTGGCGTCCTGACATCATTTGCTCATCGGGGAGATGAGATTTTTGCCGACCGCCTAAATCACGCCAGTTTAATTGACGGGGCCCGTTTGAGTCGGGCTCATATTTCCCCTTACAGGCATAGAGATTTAGACCATCTTGAAGAGTTACTGGAAACAACCAAAGTAACCGGCAAGCGGGTCATTGTTTCTGATTCTGTTTTCAGCATGGATGGGGATATTGCCCCCCTGGCAGGGCTGGCCGAACTGGCCGGCCGCTACGAAGCGTTACTGGTAATAGATGAGGCGCATGCAATTGGGGTTATCGGTAAGAACGGGGGAGGTCATTGCAGGGTTGCGGGGAAAGAGGTCAGGCCTGACATTGTTATCGGAACGTTGAGCAAAGCGCTGGGAGGGTATGGCGGATTTGCCGCCTGTTCGGAATCAGTCCGTGACTTTCTGATAAACAATGCCCGCAGCTTTATCTATTCCACCGGGCTGCCCCCGGCTTGCCTGGGGAGCGGCCGTGAAGCGGTGGCGATTGTAGAATCAAACCCCGGCCTGGGAGAAACCCTGCTGAAAAAAACCGGCCGTTTCAGGGAATTACTCGTCCGGGCTGGTCTGAAGGCGCCCGAAGTTCAGTCACCGATTCTGCCCATTATTGTCGGCAGTAATGAGAAGGCGGTTCGGTTCTCGCAGTTGCTCCAGGAACAGGGACTTCTTATCAGGGCGGTCCGACCGCCCTCTGTTCCAGCCGGCGAATCAAGAGTGCGGCTGTCCCTGACCCTGGCCCTGGCCGATGACACCTTAGAGCAGTCTGCGGAAAGAATAGCGGAAACGGCCGCGAATATGGGACTGATTTCATGAACAAGGGAATATTCGTCACCGGGACAGATACCGGAGTAGGTAAAACAGTGGTGGCCGCCGGTATTCTGGGCTATCTAAGAAAAAAGGGGGTGGACGCCGTGCCGGTCAAACCGGTGCAGACGGGAGGCGTAAATGGTGAAGGGGGACTGACCGCCCCCGACCTGGATTATACTCTGGCGGCGTCCGGTATCAAGCCGGGCAGGGATGAGTTAAATCTGATGTCCCCCTATATCTATCAACCTGCCTGCTCGCCACATCTGGCCGCCAGAATGGCCCAATCATACCCGGAAATATCTGTTATAAAAGACGGAATAAATAAACTGCTGGAGAGTCACCAGGCAGTGGTAGTGGAAGGGGCCGGCGGGGTTTTGGCCCCTTTCAATGAGACAGATTTGATGATTGATTTAATGGCAGCCCTCGGATTTCCGGTGGTGCTGGTGTCCCGCCCCGGCCTGGGCACCATCAACCATACCCTCCTTTCACTGCGAGCGTTGCAGGCGGCGGGTCTGAGTCTGGCGGGAGTGGTATTCAACCGTACTGAAACGGCCCGACCGGACAGCAGGTATATCGAGGATGACAACCCCGAGGCGATTGCCCGTTTCGGCGACGTGCAAGTGCTCGGCAATATCCGCCATTTTACCCCTCAGGAGTTGAAATCCGCCGCTTTCCGGGAGTGTTTTGTTGATGATATGCCGGGTCTGAGTAATGTACTCGAGGCGGTCGGTTAATGGATAACGACTTTCGCCAGCGTGATATCAGACACCTCTGGCACCCCTGCACGGACATAAACGCCTTTGAGACGATGGAGTTTCCCGTAATTGAAAGGGCCAGCGGGGCATATCTCTATGAGGTCGGGGGGCGGGCCCTGCTTGATGGCATCGCTTCCTGGTGGTGCGTTAATCTGGGGCACGGACACCCCAAACTTATCAAGGCGATACAGGACCAGGCATCTCTACTGCAGCACGCCATCCTGGGAGGAATGTCCCATCCGAATGCCATCGCCCTGGCGGAAAGGTTGGCTGAGATAACGCCGGGTGAGCTAAGCCATTCATTCTTCTGCAGCGACGGCGCTTCGGCCGTGGAGTCAGCCCTTAAAATTGCCGTTCAATACTGGGCCAATACAGGCGTAGAGAACCGCACTTGCTTTGTCGGCCTGGAGGACGGTTATCACGGGGATACCCTGGGAGCAATGGGTATCGGCTACATCGATGCTTTTCACCGGGATTACAGGGACTTAACCCGTCCGGCCTATCGGGCTTTGTGTCCCCATTGCGCTCAATGCCCCTGTGACAAAGAACCGGAGAGCTGTGATATCGAATGTTTCAGTTCGATGGAATCGATAATAAATGAGCACCATAAAGAGATTGCGGCCGTTATCGTCGAGCCTTTATGCCAGGGAGCGGCCGGGGTCCATATTTATCCGGAAGAATACCTGAAACGATTACGGCGACTCTGTGATGACTACGGCCTGATTTTAATTGCCGATGAAATAGCCGTCGG
>JAZFUC010000199.1:0-2277 GCA_036446995.1 Dehalococcoidales bacterium
CTGCATATCGAACACAGAGCATTCTGTATCCTGCCGGACCCGCTGCAACTGGGGCAGGCCTGCCGGCTGTCCATACTGAGCCTGCGTTCAGCGCCCTCGAAGGCCTCTTCAAGATTCACAGAAAGGGGGTATTCTATGTCACGGCCCTTGCGCGGCCTGGCCTGCCGACGGAACCCGCCGGTAGCGGCGCCTGCGAAGAGGTCACCAAACAGACTGTCCAAATCGCCTTCTTCGAAGCTGATGTTCTGACCGCCGCTCCTGGAAAAACCGCCGTACGGCGATTGCCGCCCTCCGGCTTTGGCGAACTGTTCAGCGTGCTGCCACTGGTCGCCATACTGGTCGTATTTTTGCCTTTTTTCTTTATCGGAGAGGACTTCGTGAGCCTCGTTTATCTCTTTGAATTTAGCCTCGGCTGACTTGTCCCCGGGATTTACATCAGGATGATGTTTCCGGGCCAGCCTCCGGTAGGCCCGTTTAATATCCTTGTCACTGGCGTTCCGTTTTACTCCGAGTAAGTTGTAATAATCCTTGCCGGCCATAGTTCTCCTTTTGAAAAGTATAAAAGATTTGTTAGTTCTTGTCAATCTGTTTATTAGATAAGTTAGTAATCAATTACTAACTATGCCACAAATACTCGTCCGATATTGTTCGAGTTTGGTTGATGAGGTTAATAGTCTGAAATAATGAACTCTTTTTAGTTATCGTCTAACCCCATCCCCCTGTATCCCCCCCGATGAAATCGGGGGGGAGGGATTTTCCATGAAGGGGCTGCGCCCCTTCAAACTTCCTGCTCAAACTATAATTGCAGTCCCTGAAGTAATCTTGGAGAGCGTAAGTTAAAGAGAGAGGGACTGAGGGGGTGAGGTTAATCAAATATTTATATATTCCCTATGCCAACAGTGCAAACAAGAAAATGTAAATAAAACCACAGGAAACGAACATTGACAATCAGGAGTATCAATGGCAGAATTTGACAGTATAGTTACCGGGTGGACCGGCAGAAACCCCAACTAATTCAGGAGGCAGAAAAATGCACTATGAGGATTTAATAAAGGAGAACCTACCGGCCTGGCCCTATCCGGTCAATTACGGCAAAGAGAATGAGGTAAGCTGTGACGTCCTGGTGCTGGGCGGCGGCATCGCCGGCTGCTGGACGGCCATCTCCGCCGCCAGGAAAGGCGCCAAAGTGGTGCTGGTCGACAAGGGGGCCACAAAGGCAAGCGGGGCCGGGGGCTCGGGGGTGGACCACTGGCACGCCGCCGTCACTCACCCCACCAGTAAAATTACCCCGGAGGAATTTTCCGAGGCGATGATAGCTGTTCACCGCGGCTGGCGCAGCGGCATCGCCCAGTACATCACCGCTCGCGAAAGCTATGACTGCCTCCTGGAACTGGAGCAGATGGGGATGAAGATACGGGATTCCGAGGATGAATTCAAGGGGGCCGAGTTCAGAGACGAACAGACCAAGCTCCTTTTTGCCTATGATTACACCGCAAAATACTGCGTCCGGGTCTGGGGCTCGCGGGTAAAACCCTCGCTCTACAATGAGTGCCGCCGCCTCGGTGTAAAGATATACGACCGGGTAATGATAACAAGTTTACTAAACAAGGGAGGCAAACAGGGGGCCGCGGTGGTTGGAGCTACCGGAGTAAATGTTCACAGCGGAGAGTTCTATATCTTCAAAGGAAAAGCCTCGGTATTATGTATGTTTCTGCCTCAGAGGCAGTGGATATTTTCCACCGAGCTGAAAGGCATGGTCACCACCCATCGTCCCGCCACCGCCTCCGGGGACGGACACGCCATGGCCTGGAGAGCCGGGGCCGAGTTCGCCCAGGTGGAACACTCTACCCCCGGCGGGGGCGGCCCTTACGGCTATCCCCAATACGGAGTCGGTAATACGGCCAATACCTGGTATGCCTGCACGATGGTTGACTCAAACGGCAAGGAAATCCCCTGGGTTGACAGGGACGGGACCGTGTTGAAGAATTATTACGACCGCTACAAACCGGCCCCGGGGCAGAAATTTTTCCTGGCTGAAATGAGTATGGTCCCTGATTTCAAGGCGCCGTCTCTGATTCCGGACTGGCAGAAACGGGTGAGGGAGGGCGAGTTTGCTCCCCCCATTTACTCTGACCTGCCCGGTATGCCGGACCTGGAGCGCCGGGCTCTCTGGGGACTGATGGTCGCCCAGGAAGCCAGGACCCTTTTCCCCATATACCATAACTACGGGCAGGCCGGGTTTGACCCGGATAAGGACATGCTCCAGTCCTATGACGG
>JAZFUC010000200.1:0-4013 GCA_036446995.1 Dehalococcoidales bacterium
CTGCGGGCGGCCAGCCAGCCGATGGCTATATCCTTATTAGCCGGGGTGAAAGGCTGCATCAGCAGAAATTCTTCCTTTTCCTGGCCCGGCAGCTTCATAATTACATAATAAGGATCCATTGGCTGCTGCTGATTGCCGAAGTAAACTTCGTTAGGCACCGCCCACAGGTCTTCCTTATTATAAAACACCCGTGCATCACGCATATGGTAGGTCTGGTAAACGGTGGCCTGGATACTAAACATATCCTCAGGGTAACGGAGGTGCGCTCTTAATGACTCCGGTATCAGGTCCATCGAGACGAACAGTTCCGGGAAAATAGCCCGGTAGGTCTGTATCAGGGCGTCACTGGAATCAGTGATATAGAAGATGACACTGCCGTTATAGGCATCTATCACCGCCTTAACGCTGTTGCGGATATAGTTCAGCCCGTTGTTTACCGGTTCGGAATAGGGATAACGGTCGCTGATGGTATAAGCGTCCTGTATCCAGAACAAACGACCCTCCAGGTTAACCAGATAGGGATCGCTGTCCAGTTTCAGGAACGGGGCCAGTTGGTTTACCCTCCGCTGGATGTTCCGGTTGTAGAGTATCCTGCTTTCAGAGGTTAACTGGCCGCTGATGAGAATATTGAAATCGCCGAATTGCCAGGCGTAGACCAGCCGCCGGATGAAACCGTTAAGGCTTACCCCGCCATCCCCCTGGTAAAAACCGTAGACGGTCTCGGCCCCGGTGGCGTAATCCAGTTCCTCGGTCTTTGTTTTGACAATCACGTAGTCGTTCGTCTTTTCACCGTAGTAAATCTCGGGCTGGGTCAGCTCCAGGACACCGGTCGGCGGGATATCACGCATCTGCAATACCGGCAGTCCGTCAGTCCCAATCTCATTAACCGGACTCATCGTAAAACCGTAGCCGTGGGTGAACTGCAGCCTCCGGTTTATCCAGGTCTGGGCCTCACTGGGCAGCTTGTCCGCGGACAATTCCCTGGCTGACAGCATTACCTGACGGTATTTGCCATCAATCATATATCTGTCAATATCAACATCATAAAAATCATAATAAGGACGGAAAGACTGGAGCTGGTTATAGGTGCTTTTCAGGGGGCGGGGGTCCCAGAGCCTGATATTACTGACAGTGAGCTGGTTTTGAGCAATATCGGCCGGAGTCGGCGCGTCTTCGGCGGCGAACTGTTCCTCCACAATCCGGTCCAGGGCAAAGGCCTGGTTGGTAAACTGGATATTGTAATTAATATACTGTTCTTCCCTGTCCAGTTCGTTGGGTTCCACCTGCAGCCGCTGCACCAGGGCCGGGTAGATACCGCCGGCCACGATACCAATCACAATCCAGGCGCCGAGCGCATAGAGGGGAAGCCGGTAGCTGCGCCGAAAAATGGATACCAGGACCACGCCTATGATGATCACCACCACGACCAGAAGAATCCACTGAGCAGGCAGACTGGCGTGTAAATCCGTGTAACCGGCCCCGAAAACAGTTCCCTGGCTGGAAAAGACCAGTTCCCAGATACCAAGCCAATAACTCCAGGCGAACAGACCCAGGATGAGGATTAAAATCCCTCCGATATGAGCCATCACCCGTCGGGAATAATCAAACTTGATCCGCTGGATGCCATAGCTGAGCAGGTACACCCCGGCACTGCCCAGGACAGTTACAATCAGGACTCCCATGAGCCAGCCCTGGAGCAGGTTAAGGAATGGAAGTGAGAAGATATAGAAGCTGATTTCTCTCTGGAAAACGGGGTCGGTCATTCCAAAAGGTTGCCCGTTTAAGTAACGGAGAATAACTTCCCAGTTGCCCTGGGCTACCATACCGAAAATGAGACTGAGCAAGGCCGTTCCCAGGATGACATTTATTCTGAGCATCGAGCGCAAACGGCTGACAATCGCCCAGGGCCAGAATTTTGATTCCGTCTTGGGGGAAAGCCGGGTGGCCAGCACCAGGTTACCCAGGAATACGACCAGGAAAAATGCGGCCGCCAGGAAAAAGACGCCAACTTTAGTCCATAAAATAGTGGTATAGACACTGCTGTAGCCCAGGCTGTCAAACCAGAGCCACTCCGTGAAGAAACCCCTTAACACGCCCAGCAGAATAAACAGCCCCAGAAGACCGGCCAGGACAAGCAGGGTAGTATTGACCATGCATCCCGCCCTGCCGGATTTGGTGGGTTTCCCGTCCTCGTCTTCAGCGAACAAGCGCTGCCAGGTTTTATCGAATGAATCCAATCAGTTCACCCCGAATCTTTATACTATCATCCCGAAACGGATAATGCACTTATCCAGCTTATATGAACAACCCCGAAAAGCGCAAGTGAGAGGACAGCACAGACCTCCTGTATCGTCCCGTTCGGTACTGTTCGGTTTTAGTCTATGGGGCTTAATAGCCTGGAGCGTTGAATTTCGTGTGATAATGGTTCAACCCTATCCCCCTTTGTCCCCCCCGATTTCATCGGGGGGGAGTTTTAGTTAGAGAGGGGGCGAGGTTAATCGGATATTAATTTAAACTCTCCCTAACAAGTGTGTAGTTAAGAAAATGCAAAATAGAAGCCACCGTCTGCCAGCTTGCCCGCACGCCAGGCTTGGACTATAATTGAGATTGGGGGATAAAAAGTGGCAAGTCTTTCCGGACTCGGCGATACCGGTAATGTAATCGATATAGCCGAATTGAAAAAATACTCCTTTGAAATCGGAGCTATCCGGCCGCCCAGTGAGGGCGGCAGTTTTTCCTTATTATTAAGGGTAAGCAGGAACTGCCCCTGGAGCCGGTGCACATTCTGTTACGCCAGGTTCTACAAACGGGAGAAATTCGAGCTGCGGTCCGTAGAGGAAATAAAGGCCGATATCGATTCCGTAAAGGCCATCAGTGACGAACTGGAAGCCATCTCCCGGAGACTCGGTTTCAATGGAGAGCTGGAGCCAATAGGCGCCATACTTCAGCCCAGCCTGCTCTACCGGCAGGCTGGAGAAGACATCGGTGAAGCCGGGCAGAGGAACATCTCATCGGTAATTAATGTTTACAACTGGCTGGTTGCGGGGAGCAGGACTGTTTTTCTCCAGGACGCCGATACGCTGATTATGTACACGGACCAGCTGATAGAGGTGATACGGTATCTGAAAGAGGTTTTTCCGGCCATCGAGAGAATCACTTCCTACGCCCGTTCCAAGACCATCGTCAGGAAAAAGCCGGAAGAGCTGGCCGGGTTACAACAAGCCGGACTTACCCGACTGCATATCGGTCTGGAAACGGGAGATGACGAACTGCTCCGGATAATCGACAAGGGAGTGACCGCCGAGGAGCATATCCTGGCCGGCAAAAAGGCTCTGGAAGCCGGGTTTCAGCTTTCCGAATATGTAATGCCCGGACTGGGCGGCAGAAAAATGTCCGAACAGCACGCCAGGAACACGGCCCGTGTCCTTAATGAGATAAACCCCCACTTTATCAGGTTTAGGCCGTTTATTCCCAGCAGCCATACCCCGCTTCTGGAGTCTTACAGGAGGGGAGAGTTCGAACTGACCTCGCCCCACGAACGCCTGCGGGAAATCAGGCTGTTTATTGAGAGCCTTGAGGTATCCTCAGGAGTCTGCTTCGACCATAACCTGAATCCATCCTACCGGACCGAAAACGGGCTCACTCCCCTGCTCAAACAGGACTACGACGGCTATAAATTCCCCGGTGAAAAAGCCGTGGTTCTGGAACTCATCGACAAAGGCCTGCAGATGGATGAGGGAGTGTTCGCGGATGTCAGGGACAGCGTCGGCACGGACAGGTTATAAACTCTTTAACAAGGGAACTGATAGGATTCTGTTTGCATTTGTTTGATTATGTATTTGATTTAGGGACTTTATATTTTAATCTGGTTAACCTCACCCCCTTAATCCCCCTCTCCTTGCGAAGGAGAGGGGGAAAACACTTTAGGGAGGGGGCTTCGCCCCCTCCCTAAGCTCCCCTTTTTAACTCTGGGAAGGGGATTAAGAAACAAACGGGTCTGTTCTAATGCTCCT
>JAZFUC010000201.1:0-5345 GCA_036446995.1 Dehalococcoidales bacterium
AAACCTCTCTATAAATGGGCGCGGGACGGCGTCATAATCAAACCTGAAAGCCGGCCGGTGCATATCCACCAAATACAACTCATAGAATGGAAGATGCCGGTGGTAACCGCTGAGATAGTCTGCGGTAAAGGCACCTATATCCGTTCCCTGGCCCATGATTTGGGGCAGTTGCTCGGCTGCGGGGCTTACCTGAAAGACCTGATCCGCCTGCGCTGCGGCCTTTTTAATATTTCAGAAGCCGTCCAGGTGGCGGAACTGGAGGACGCTTTCCTTCACGGTTACCAGGACCGGTTTATTTATCCCGTCGACAGCGTTCTCCAGCACTGGGAAGCCGTGGTCGTCGATGGCGACAGGGGACGGGACATAATGAATGGCCGCCCGGTAAAGCTGGAGAACGACAGTCAGACCCCGGTGGACTCCGGAGACGAGCAAACCGCCTTAAATGACACCTCCGGTCAATACTGCCGGGCTTATAACGAAGAGGGGCATTTTCTGGCCGTACTCCGCCGTGACACTGAAAAAGGACACTGGCAACCGCACAAGGTGTTTCTATAGCCAAATACCCTGTTTTTAGACGGTTTTCGGGGCAACCGAGACCTTGACAGTTTGCCCGTTAGAGACTATAGTGCATTGGTGGTTCTGACATCTGGTCCGGACAGATTTTCCTCGACAGGATTCCAATTATAACAAGGGAGGATTCTTAAGCGTGAGTAAAATAAATGTAGCTGTAATCGGAGTGGGTAATTGCGCTTCATCCCTGATTCAGGGTGTCCACTATTACAGAGACGCCAAGGAAGGCGAATTCATACCGGGTATTATGCACACCAACCTGGGCGGCTACCATATCCGGGATATCAATTTCGTAGCCGCCTTCGACATTGACAAGAACAAGGTCGGTAAAGACTTATCCGAGGCTATTTTTACCAAACCGAATAATACCTTCAAATTCACCGATGTGCCTAATTCCGGTATCACAGTGCAGCGGGGTATGGCCCATGACGGGTTGGGCAAGTATCTGTCAGAGATAATAGAAAAGGCGCCCGGACGCACAGCTGATATCACCGGAATTCTCCAGGAAACGAAAACCGATGTGGTTATCAACTACCTGCCGGTTGGCAGCGAAGAAGCGACCAAGTGGTATATCGAGCAGATACTGGCGGCCGGATGCGGACTCATTAACTGCATCCCCGTTTTCATCGGCCGTGAAAAATACTGGCAGGACCGTTTCATTGAAAAGGGGCTGCCCCTCATCGGCGATGATATCAAGTCCCAGCTCGGGGCCACCATCACCCACCGGGTGCTTACCCGGCTGTTCGGCGACCGGGGCGTCAAGCTGCTTCACACCTATCAGTTAAACTTCGGCGGCAACACCGATTTCCTCAATATGCTGGAGAGGGACCGTCTTGAATCCAAGAAAATATCCAAGACCACCTCGGTGACATCCCAGATGGACCATAAGCTCGATGCTAATGATATCCATGTCGGCCCCAGTGATTATGTGCCCTGGCTGGAAGACCGCAAGTTCTGCCACATCAAGATGGAGGGGCAGACTTTCGGTGATGTCCCCCTGAATCTTGAGCTCAAGCTGGAGGTATGGGACAGCCCCAATTCCGCCGGTGTGGTTATAGATGCAGTCAGGTGCTGCAAACTGGGCCTGGACCGGGGACTGAGCGGTACCCTTATCGGCCCGGCAGCCTACTTTATGAAATCACCTCCCATCCAGTATACGGATGATGAGGCCCGGCGAATGGTCGAGGACTTTATTGCCGTTGACCAGGACAATAAAGTCGCGTCTTCTTCCGGTGAAGGACTGAGTACACTGTAATGCTGACCGGCTGTGTTGGTCGGTACGGTTAAAAAGCAGCCTAATGAAGATAGCACTAGTCTCACCCTATGACTTTGCTCATCCAGGCGGCGTGCCCAATCATATCTCATCTCTGGAACGGTGTTTTACCAGGATGGGGCACGAGGTCAAGGTTATCGCACCTGCGTCCCAGGCGGTTAACAATTTCGGAGACAGATTCATACCCATCGGCAAACCCCGGCCCATCCCCAGCAGCGGCTCCATAGTTCGTATTACTATTTCCATGAGACTGGCTTCCGATATAAAGGCCATTCTGGCCAGGGAAAAATTTGATATAATCCACCTTCACGAACCGTTTATGCCCATGCTGTGCAGCGCCGTGCTCCGGTTTTCAGACACAACCACCATCGGAACATTTCACGCCGCTGACGGCCGGCCGGGCTATAACTGGGGAAGGCCAATCAGTACCTGGCTGATAAAAAGACGGTTACCCAAGCTGACGGGTAAAATTGCCGTATCAAATCCAGCCCTGAAATATCACAGCCGGTACATCCCGGGCCCGTTTGAAATCATACCCAACGGTGTAGATGTGGAGAGCTTTAATCCCGATGTAGCACCGATAGAGAAATTCTGCGACGGAAAAAAGAATATCCTGTTCCTGGGTCGGATGGAGCACCGTAAAGGACTTAAGTACCTGCTTAAGGCTTTCAAGCAGGTGAAAGAGGAAATCCCGGATTGCCGGCTTATCGTCGTCGGGCCGGGCACCAGATTGCGCAAGCACTATGAAAAATGGGTGCGGCAAAACCACCTGGAGGATGTGGTGTTCATTGGTCTTGCCCCCTACGAAGACATACCCCGATACTACAAGACGGCTGATATCTACTGCTCCCCGGCCACAGGCCGGGAAAGCCAGGGAATAGTCCTGCTGGAGGGAATGGCGGTGGGCACCCCCATAGTAGCCTCCAATATTGATGGTTATGCCAGCGTGGTGACACACGGGGAGGAAGGACTCCTGGTGCCGCCGAAGAATATCGGTGAACTGACCGAGGCCCTGGTTACCCTGCTGAAAGATGATGAACTGAGAGAGCGGATGGGAGAAAAAGGAATTATCTCCGCGGAGAAGTACGATTGGGACATAATCTCCCGGAAGGTTTTTGATTATTATATGAAAACGCTCGGCGAGGTTAAGCAAACAGTTGCCTGAAATGATCCGGATAATAAAGAAGGGGTCGATTTATTTACCTGAAGCAAATCAAGAAGTGAAAGTGTTAGTTGGATAAGCAGACTGTCATTCTCCAGAAACAACGGTCAGCAGCAAAAGTATCCGTTTTCCGTAAAACGGCTGCCTACCACCTTACCCGAATGGTGGTCAGGCTCATAGCCAGAACTTCCATCACCCCGAATACTATTACCTGGACCGGATTCGCCTTATCCCTGGCTGCCGGCGCCCTGATTATTTCAGAACAACTTTTTCTGGCCGGTTTTGTAGTTATTATTGCCGGATTTTTCGATATGGTGGATGGGGCCCTGGCCCGTAACACCGAACGGGTTACCCTGTTCGGCTCGATTCTCGACTCTACGCTCGACCGCCTGGGTGAAGCGGCTATTCTGCTCAGCCTGCTGGTTGTCTTCGCCAGGGAACAGTCGATACCGGGCATCATTACCGTTGGCCTGGCCCTGCTGGGTTCGGTGATGGTCAGTTATATCAGGGCAAAAGCGGAGGCGCTGGGCTTCACCTGCGAACTGGGACTGTTTACCCGGCCGGAGAGAGTGGTGGTGCTGTCGCTGGGCCTGTTATTGAGCGGGATTGACTATGCCCTGGTTACCGCTTTAATCATAGTAGTGATTTTTAGTTTTATTACCGCCGGACAGAGATTGATTCATGTCTGGCGACAAACCAGGAAATAACTGGTCTGGGAGGGAAACAATGCCTGTAGTTGCTGTAATAGGTGCTCAATGGGGAGACGAGGGGAAGGGCAAAGTAATCGATATGCTGGCGGAAGAAGCCAAGGTAGTGGTGCGTTTCTCCGGCGGCGACAATGCCGGCCATACGATAGTTAATCAATTCGGCAAGTTCGCCCTGCAGCTGGTTCCTTCCGGTGTTTTCTATCCGGATGTCCTCTGCATTATCGGAAACGGAGTAGTCCTGAACCCGGAATGGCTGATTTCCGAGATGGACGGACTAATCGAAAGAGGCATCAAAATCGATGACAAAAACCTGATTATCAGCGACCGGGCGAACCTGGTTATGCCTTATCACAAAATGCTTGACGGCCTGGAGGAAGACTCCCGGGGGGGGAACGCAATCGGCACCACCCGTAAGGGTATCGGCCCGGCCGTTGCCGATAAGGTAGCCAGACTGGGTATCAGGGCCGGCGACCTCCTGGACAAGAGGGTTTTCCGCCAGCGGCTGAGCGCTATACTCGACCAGAAGAATGTTATCCTGACTAAAGTGTACGGCGTCGAACCCCTGTCCCTGGATGAGGTATACGACCAGTACTGCCGCATGGGAGAACGGCTGGTCCCCCATATCCGCGAGACCACGATAATAATCGATGATGCCATAAACAGGAACGAGCCGGTGCTGATGGAGGGCGCCCAGGGGACACTCCTTGACCCTGACTTCGGCACCTACCCGTACGCCACTTCTTCTTCGCCGATGGCCGGCAGTGTCAGCCTCGGCGCGGGTATCGGCCCCACTAAAATTAACAAGGTCCTGGGATTATTCAAAGCTTATATCACCCGGGTGGGGGCCGGACCGATGCCGACAAACCTTGAAGATACTACCGGGGAAAAGCTCAGAGACCTGGGTAACGAGTACGGGACAGTCAGCGGACGGACCCGAAGCTGCGGCTGGTTTGACGCCGTGGCCGCCCGTTTCAGCACCCGTATTAACGGCTTTACCGAAGCGGCTATAACCAAACTTGATATTCTTGACAGCTTCCCCAGCCTGAAGATATGCACGGGCTACACGGTGAATGGAGAGACCATAGATAACTTCCCCGGCAGCATTTCCGTCCTGGAAAAATGCCGGCCGGTTTATGAAGAACTGCCCGGCTGGCAGACCCCTACCTCGGATATCCGCCGGTTTGAAGATTTACCCCCGAAGGCCCGCCGTTATATCGACAGGCTGGAGGAACTCATTGGCTGCCCGGTTGACTTCATTTCAGTAGGCTCAGCCAGGGAACAAACCATCATGAAGAAACCTGTCTGGTAGATGATGATGGCAACGGTAAGAGAGGCCTCAGAGGCTGATATCTCCCGTATAATCGAGCTTTACGAACAGTTGACCATCAGTAAACCGGCGGCGGAAGTGGGGCGGAGTCCATCCCCGGAAGACTACCGGGAGGTGTTTGCCCGCATCCGCGAACAGCCGGGACACGAACTGGTGGTCGTTGATGAGCAAGGTACGGTCACCGGCACAATGGTATTCCTGATCGTGCCCAACCTCTCGCACCAGGGCTTGCCCTGGGCGACAATAGAGAATATGGTGGTGGAAGAGAACAACCGGCGCGGGGGTGTGGGCAGGCTGCTGATTGAT
>JAZFUC010000202.1:0-2772 GCA_036446995.1 Dehalococcoidales bacterium
GGAATGAAAAAGCGGGTGGGTATGGCGGTGGTTTTTAGTCTGACGGGAGCAGTGGTGATGAGTCTTCTCGGGGCTTGCGCGACGCCGGCTGAGGAAGAACAGACCGCTCCGGTGGAGGAAGTAGAGGCAGCCCCGGTGGAAGAAGTAGAGATTTTCCCGTTGGAGATTACCGACCAGCTGGGCCGTTTGGTCAAACTGGACGGGGTCCCGGAAAAGATTATCTCAATAGGTCCGAGCAACACGGAAATACTCTTTGCTCTGGGTCTGGGTGATAAGATAGTGGCCGTCACCGACTATGGTGATTACCCGGAGGAGGCCAAGACAAAAGACAGTGTTGGCAGTTACATTAAGCCAAATATAGAGCTAATTGTGACCCTCTCCCCTGACGTAATATTTGTCACCAATGTTCATGCGGAAGAAGTAATTCCGGCCCTGGAGAGAGTCGGTTTAACCGTCGTCGCTCTTGACCCCAAAAACTTCGATGAGGTACTGGAGGCTATTAGCCTGATTGGAGAGATTACCGGCAGTCAGGAAGAGGCTGACCGATTGGTAGCCGAAATGAGTGACCGATTAAAGGCGATAACCGACAAGACAAGCAACCTGCCCGCCAGTGAAAGGCCGAGAGTTTTCTACACTGTCTGGTATGACCCCCTGATGTCAGCCGGTTCGGGGACCTTTCAGGATGACCTGATAGAGAAAGCAGGCGGGACCAACATCACCGGAAATCTCACCGGCTGGGTAACTGTCAGCCTGGAGACGGTGCTGGAGGCCAATCCAGAGGTGATGATTGCCGGGGTCAATCATGTAAACGTCGGCGATGCAAATTTTCAGTTTATCGATACCGAGCCGCGCTTAAAAGATACCGCTGCCCGCCAGACCGGTAGAGTCTATGAAGTGGACGCTGACCTGGTGAGCCGCACCGGCCCGCGGCTGATTGACGGCCTGGAAAAGCTGGCCGAGTTGATAAACCCGGAGCTGTTTGGAAACTAGCCCTTTAATATTTATCACCTGTTATCTGGCTCCGGCCAGAAGGATTTATTGAGATATGGCTATAAATGAGCGTAAGCCGCCTGCCCTGGAGCCGCCTGTGCCAGTTCATTTCCCCCACCGGCGGCGGCGGACCTATTCTATGGTGGGTCTGCTGGCCCTGCTGGCGGGGATAGTAGCCCTGGCCACCACCGTTGGCAGCGTCCAGATCCCCTTTCTGGCCACATTCCGGATACTGCTTTCACAGCTACCTCTGGTAGATATTACCTCCGCCTGGCCGAGCACCACGGAGACAATAATCCTGGATATACGCCTGCCACGGGTCATCCTGGCCGGTATCGTCGGGGCCGCCCTGGCGGTAGCCGGAGCCACCTATCAGGGGCTCTTCCGCAATCCGCTGGCTGACCCCTACCTTATCGGCGTGGCCCAGGGAGCGGCTCTGGGGGCCATAATCGGCTTCCTGCTGCCAGTCAACTGGCAGGGAGGCGGATTCGGGCTTATCCCGGTCCTGGCCTTCACCGGAGCGATGGTCAGCGTGGCCATTGTCTACAGCCTGGCCCGGGTGGGCAAGACACTGCCGGTAACCACCCTTATCCTGGCCGGGGTGGCCCTGGGGGCCCTCTGGGGGTCAGCCAGCTCCTACCTCATCATCACCAGTGGGGATAAGATACAGGGGATTTTATTCTGGCTCATGGGCAGCTTCGCACTGAGCGACTGGTCTGAGGTAAGAGCCATCCTCCCCTATGTGGCCATCGGCATTGGAGTCATCCTCTTCTATAGTCGTTCGCTTAACATAATGCAGCTTGACGAAGAGCAGGCCCAGCAGCTCGGCATCAATGTGGAAAAGGTCAAGCTGATTCTTCTGGCGGCGGCCACACTGATAACGGCCGCCGCCGTCTCCTTCGTCGGCACAATCGGGTTCGTCGGCATTATTATTCCCCACATAGTGAGGTTGCTCTGGGGGCCGGACCACCGCCTGCTGTTGCCCCTCTCCGTCCTCACCGGGGCCATTTTCTTAATCGCTGCTGACTTGCTGGCCCGCACCATCGTAGCCCCCACCGAAATGCCCATCGGGGTAATCACCGCCATTTGCGGTGTTCCCTTCTTCCTTTACCTGTTGAAACGCCGCAAAAGAGCCGTCTTCTTCTAAGGAGGAGAGAATTGATTGAACTTGAGGTAGAAAACCTGGAACTGGCCTACGGGAACAATGTGGTGATGAGAGACCTGACTTTCCGGGTCTCACCGGGGGAGATGGTGGGTCTCATTGGCCCCAACGGCTCCGGGAAATCCACCGTTATCAAAGCAATGAGCCGGGTAATCAAGCCTCAATCCGGGAAAATACTGCTGGACGGGAGGAACATAACCGGTATCCGGAGAACGGAACTGGCCCGAATGATTGGCGTGGTGCCCCAGATGCCCCTGCTGCCCGGATCCTTCAGCGTCTTTGAGATTGTGCTGATGGGCCGGAACCCTCACCTGGGGCTTTTCCGCCATGAAAGCACCCGTGATATGGAAATAACCTGGGATGCGATGGGGAGAACGGCTATCCGGTCCCTGGCCGAACGCCAGATCGGCGAGCTTTCCGGCGGGGAAATACAGCGTATCATCATCGCCCGGGTGCTGGCCCAGGAACCCAAATCAATTCTGCTTGACGAGCCGACATCCAACCTGGATATCAACCACCAGGTAGAAATCCTTGACCTGATAAAAAACCTCTGCCGGGAGGATAACCTGATGGTGGTAATTACTCTGCATGACCTGAATCTGGCCGCCCAATACTGCGAC
>JAZFUC010000203.1:0-4553 GCA_036446995.1 Dehalococcoidales bacterium
GGAGAAATGTCCGGACTTTATGCCACCATTGATGATTATGACCTGGTTGGATTTATAATCGGAGTCGTCGAAAAGAAGAAGATTATCAACGGGAATACCATTACGGCCGGAGATGTAATCATCGGTCTGCCCTCAAGCGGACTGCACACCAATGGTTACTCACTGGTGCGAAAGATTTTTGGGGAAACAAGGTCAGAGCTTGAAAAATACTACCCGGAACTGGACCGGACTCTGGGAGAAGAACTGCTCGAGCCCCACCGCTGCTATTATAACCAGCTCAGACCGCTGCTGCCCCATATCAAAGGTATGGCCCACATTACCGGGGGCGGTCTCATCGATAATATCCCCAGGACGCTGCCGGACGGCCTGACAGCTCAGCTAGAAGCCTCCGCATGGACGGTGCCTCCTATTTTCCGTCTTATCCAGGAGCAGGGCAATGTCGACCCCGACGAAATGTACCGGGTCTTTAACATGGGCATCGGCATGGTTGTTATCTGCTCACCGCAGGATGCCGACAAGTTGAGGGGAGAACTGGCCGACAGCACCGTCATCGGCCAGGTGGTCAAGCAAGAGGGCGAATCGAGGGTGATAATCGAGTAACCCTCCTTTATAATAATTCAGAAGCTGTTCAAGGATACCTGGGACCAGTAATTCGTACCTTTTGATACCCCCGTACCATATTATTTTATATTTATTTCCAAAACACTTGACAACCGGACATGTATTAGCTACCATCTAGTTGCTAATAGTTCGCATTAGCAGTTAGTACGCTGAGTGGTCGGGAGGATAGAAATGCCGCCGAAAGTAACAAACCAGGATATAACCCGGGGAAATAAAGATAAACTGTTGAGTCCGGTCGGCCTGAGAAATACCGCCCAGCGGGCGTTAATTATGGACGTCATCCGCAAAGGCAAAGGCCATATGGACGCCGATGAAGTTTACCGCCTGGCCAAAAAGAAACAGCCCCGCCTCAGCCTCTCAACGGTCTATCGCACTCTTCAGAAACTGAAGAACCTGGACCTGATAGAGGAACTGCACTTTGACGAGGCCCACCATCATTATGAAATCAAACCCCCTTCAGAGCACCACCACCTGGTCTGTCTGGGCTGCGGAAAAATAGTTGAATTCAAGTACCCCTTGGCCAAGTGGGTCAGGAAAAATTTACCAGAAGCCAGGGAGTTCGAGATTACCGACAGCGAAGTCAGAATGACCGGTTATTGCGCCGATTGCCAGACAGGTAATAAATAATTTTTTTAGCTGCTAGATGCAAATAGTAAGCATTTGTATTTGATGCGTGTAGTTTGAGGCCAGGTATACGAAGGAGAAACAGAGATACATGAGTAAACGGGTAATTGGATTGGCAAGCCTGATGTTGTCATCGGCGCTTTTACTGAGTGCCTGCGGGCAGTCAGATACGGAAACGCTGACCGTCTATTCAGGGCGGAGCGAGGAACTGGTGGGGCCGATAATTGACCAATTCAGCGATGCTGCAGGGATTGAAGTAAAGGTGCGCTACGGCAGCACTTCTGAAATGGCAGCCACTATCCTGGAAGAAGGAGACAACAGCCCGGCCGATGTGTTCTTCGCCCAGGACCCGGGAGGACTCGGAGCGGTAACCCATCTTTTTACTCCCCTGCCGGACGCTATTCTGAACCAGGTGGACCCGAAATTTCGCTCGCCCGATGAAAAATGGGTAGGCATTTCAGGTCGGGCCAGGGTAATTGTCTATAATACCGATAAACTGAGTGAATCCGACTTGCCGGACGATATCTGGGAGTTCACAGACCCCAAGTGGAAAGGCCGGATTGGCTGGGCGCCGATCAACGGCTCATTCCAGGCCATGGTTACGGCCATGCGGGTCCTCTGGGGAGACGAAAAGACGATTCAGTGGATAGATGGTATTCAGGCTAACGACCCCCAGGTCTATCCTAAAAATACTCCAATCGTGGATGCCGCCGGGAGAGGCGAAATAGACGTCGGTTTCCCCAATCATTATTATCTCTTCCGCTTCCTGGCTGAACACGGGGACTCTTTCGCGGCCCGCAATTATTACCTGAGAGGCGGGGGGCCCGGAGCTGTCATCCTGGTGGCCGGAGCCGGTATTCTGAAAACTTCTGAAAATAAGGAACTGGCCGAACGTTTCCTGGACTTTTTACTCTCCCGGGTTGCCCAGCAATACTTCGCTACCCAGACATTTGAGTACCCGGTGGTGGAGGGCATCAAGACCGATAGACTGCTTAAGCCGGTATCCGAGGTTAACAGTCCTCAGATCGATATGGCCGACCTGGCAGACCTGGAGGGGACTCTGAAATTACTGAGGGAAACCGGCCTGGTGCCATAATATATGGTTAAGATAGTCAGGTTGCTTCAAAAGATGACTGGAATGGGGCGACCTGTTCGTATGTCCCGTCCGCCTGCCATTATCTGGCTGCCGGCCGTTTTTATAGCCCTTATCGTTCTCCTTCCCCTGGCCTACCTGATTCTACGGACCCTTGGAGCGGGGAGCGAGGTATGGGATTTGCTTTTCCGGACCCGCACCCTGGCTATTCTAGGACGCACCCTGGGGCTTGTCGTAGCGGTCACCGGAATCTCGGTGGTTATCTCAATGCCTATAGCCTGGCTGACTACCCGGACCGATCTGCCGTTCAGAAAAGTCTGGTCAGTACTGACGGTACTGCCCCTGGCAATACCCAGCTATGTGGCCGGCTTCGTGGTAGTGGCCGCTTTTGGTCCCAGAGGGATACTCCAGCAGTTGCTGGCCGGGCTTTTTGGGCTGGAACGGCTGCCCGATATTTACGGCTTTCCAGGAGCCCTGTTAACAATAACAATGGTCACCTTCCCCTATGTGCTGCTTACCCTGCAGGCATCGATCAGGGGGCAAGACCCCTGTCTGGAAGAAGCCTCCCGCAGTCTGGGACACGGCCCCTGGAGTACCTTCCGCAGGATAACCTTGCCCCAGCTCCGTCCATCCATCGCCGCCGGTTCCCTGCTAGTGGCACTTTACACCTTGAGAGACTTCGGGGCAGTATCCCTGCTCCGTTACGAGACTTTTACCTGGGCTATCTACCTCCAGTACCAGACGTCCTTTGACCGGATGGTGGCAGCTGCACTTTCGCTGGTTCTGGTGGCGGTTGCTGTTATTATACTCTTCGCGGAAGTGCGTACCCGGGGAAAGGCCCAGTACCATCGGGTCAGTGTCGGTGTAGAGCGGCTGGCCGGTAATATCCGGTTGGGAAACTGGCGCTGGCCGGCCTTCGGGTTTTGTGCCCTGGTGGTCCTGTTCTCACTCGTTATGCCTATGTCTATTCTCGGTTACTGGCTGGTTCGTGGTGTTGGCGCCGGGGAACCATTTAATGTCGTCTGGACATCCGCTTTAAATTCGGGTTATGTGGCCGGACTGGCAGCCCTGGTTACAATTGCGGCTGCCCTGCCGGTGGTTATCCTGTCGGTGCGTTACTCAAGTCGCATCAGCAGCCTGCTGGAAAGGGGTACTTATATCGGCTTTGCCCTGCCGGGAATTGTCGTTGCCCTGGCTTTAGTTTTCTTCGGAGCAAATTACGCAACGCCGATATACCAAACACTGGGGCTTCTCATTTTTGCCTATGTCATCCTTTTCCTGCCCCAGGCCGTGGGGGCGGTGAGGTCATCATTACTCCAGCTCAGTCCCCGGGTTGAGGAGGCTGCCCGTAGTCTGGGCAGTTCATCCTGGCGGGTACTTGTAAGGGTCACTATTCCAATGCTGAGACCGGGGATTTTGGCCGGAGCAGCCCTTGTTTTTCTTACCAGTATGAAGGAGTTACCGGCCACGCTTTTACTCAGCCCGATTGGTTTCAAGACTCTGGCTATTTCTATCTGGTCAGCTACCGATGAGGCCTTTTTTACCCGTGCCGCCATACCTGCCTTATTACTGATACTGATATCATCTATTCCGATGGCCTTTATTGTCGTCAGGGAAAGGGGAGAATAACCATGAGCAATATTGCCGTACGCTGTACCGGTCTTACCAAAAACTTCGGAAAGGAGCCGGCTGTGCGGGGGATAAACCTGGAGGTGGAAGAAAGCGGCTTTCTGGCCATACTCGGCCCCAGCGGCTGCGGAAAAACCACCTTATTGCGCCTGATTGCCGGTTCAGAGACACCGGATGCGGGGACCATTGAAGTCGGCGGCAGAATTGTCAGCGGTAACGGCCTGTTCGTGCCGCCGGAGAAACGCCGGGTCGGCATCGTTTTCCAGGAATATGCCCTGTTTACTCATCTTGACGTGTCAGCCAATATTGGCTTCGGTCTGCCTAGGGACAGCCGTCAACAAAAAAGAGTGGAGGAAATGCTTGAGATGGTGGGCTTGAAGGGGTATAAGACCCGGATGCCCCATGAACTTTCCGGTGGAGAGCAGCAGCGGGTAGCATTGGCCCGCGCCCTGGCTCCCGCCCCCAAGGTGCTGCTGATGGATGAACCTTTCTCCAACCTTGATGCCGACCTGCGGCTGAGGATACGGACCGAGGTCAAAGACATTCTGGTTTCTACCGGGGCCACGGTTATCTTCGTCACCCACGA
>JAZFUC010000204.1:0-4605 GCA_036446995.1 Dehalococcoidales bacterium
CCCGGCCAGAGGCGGGCCGGAAAAACTCAGGGCGGTTGTTATAGGCATGGTCAGCCCCCTGATACTGCCGACATTGTCTTTGCCAAAATAGTCAGGCCAGATAACACCCATCGCAATCATCTGACTGGTGGCGGAAATGCCAAAAAGAGCGTTAATAAGGAATACATGCCATACTTCGCTGGCTATAAACATCAACAAGATAACGCTCATACTGACCACATGAGACAGAATCAGAAGGTAACGCAACTGGAAGCGGGCAGCGGCCCAACCTACCGGGAAAGCAATGGCAAAGACCACCACCGCTTCAAATGACAGGGAATAAGCGACCATCTGGGCACTGATACCACGAGAAACAAAATGGGGAACACGGAAAAGATTGGCCGTACTTCTGGCGAACATAGACAGCCCGAAGGCCACGGACAGCTTCCAGAAAGTCGGAGACCGGACTGCTTCTGCCCGCGTCCATGAATACTCTTCCCGAGCCGGAACCGGGTCCGGTTTTCGCCCCTGCCCTTCTTTTGAGTCCCCACCCAGCGTCTGGTTTTCATCCGGAGAATCGCCATCCATTAGCTGCCCCATATCTTCCGGCCGCCGCCTGATTACCAGAGCAACCAGAAAGACCACTACCCCTCCAGCCAGCCCTAAAATCATCACAGTATCCCGCCAGCCGATCTCCTGAATAAGGTAAGCGGTCAAGGGGGCAACAATAAAAATACCGATGGGGGTACCCAGGAATACCCTGGACATTGCCTTACTCCGCTTGCGCATAAACCAGTTTGAGATGGAGACTATGGCGTACAAACTGCCGCCAGCGCCCTGCAGTCCCAGAAGTCCCAGCAGGACAAAGATGCCCACTATCTGCCAGCCATCAGTTATATTGCCCATCATCAGCATGAGGCCGCAGACCAGCAGACCGGCTATGGCCATAGGCACTCGGGCCCCGTAACGGTCCAGAATGTGGCCGAGAATGAAGCCGGAAGCGGCGCTGCCTATCAGCCGGCCGGATTGGGCCCAGCCGAAGAACGCCTGGCCGACACCCAGTTCCCGGCTCATTGGCTCGATGAAAAGACCGAAGTTTATGCCAAGCAGACCCATGGAAACCATGATAACCAGACTGAGACCGCCGACAATTACCCAACCATAATAAACCGGTTTGCCTCTGAAGGTCAGGTTTCTAAAATTCATAGTTTCTGGTTTTTCGGTTTCGCGTGCTCTATAATAGCGGATTCATAATATTTTTTACTATCGGCAGAGGCAATATCCACGGACATATGAAGTCAGCATGGCGATTGCGGGACACGCCCGATTGCTATGCTGACTCTGGATATTGCCACCTTCCAGCCGTTAAATCTCAAGCGGTAAGGCTGTTTATAGCGGCCGCTCCGGATTGAACGCGCTGGAATCATAAGAAGAGGCAAATAAAATATGCCCCCAGTAAAAAGGCTTGTCTACTTTCTTTATATAGACCGGGCAGTGGACTATCTCTTTCGGCAGACAGACAATGGCGGCGGTGGTGATGGTCTGTTTTTCCCATTCTTCGCCAAAGGCTAACTCCACTTCACCCCCAAGGTCCGGGCCGGTCCCGGAAGTACCGGGAATAAGAAACAAAATTTCATCACAATTATGCTGATGAGGTGGGTCCGGCAAAACATGCGGCCCCATGATACCTAGAAAATTAAAGTTACAGTTAAATTTACCGATTTTAGAGGTAATTTCTTCAGTAATGCTCACACCCCACGCCTCAGAGTCCAGTTTTCGGGGTTCACCTTTCTTCGGTTCTCTGATTATATATTTCTCGTATTTTGAACCGGTCGTTTTCGTGAATTGACCGGCCCAGGCCGTTTTCACATATTCAGTCGCAAGATAGATATTACAAAAGAGGATTGGTTTACCTATCCTCTTAAAGTTAAGGGGGCAGTGAACCATCCCCTTGGGGATAACGACGACTGTAGCAGTATTGATAGTATAGGTCTCACCTTCTTCACCCAGAGTCAGCTCAATTTCAGCATCAAAATCATCTGCATTCGCCGGGTTAGTGCCCAGAAAAACCAGGAATTTATCAAAGTCATGTGTATGAGGTTCCTCTACCATCACATTCGGCCCTGAAACATACTGCCAGTTTATCCGGTGCTGGATACCGTTCCAATCCTCGGCTCCTCCCAAAACCACTGACGATGTTTCCGGGATAGACTGTTTCTTTTCAGTCCCTCGTAATATATATTTCCCGTACTTTGATTCAGGCATTTTTATCCCCCTATTCCGTGGTAGAAGAGAAAATATTATTTTCCGGTAATTACTTAGTACCAGCCATACTTTTTAACCGTATCTACCATCGCTTTGATATTGGCCGGTTTGGCGTAATCGATAGAGCTGCCGGGCCCCAGGATAAAGCCCCCGTTTTTCCCAACTACTTTTATAAGCTTCTTGCAGAGTTCCTCCACATCCTGAGGTGATCCGACCTGCAGCACGGTGGGAGGAACCCCGCCCTGGATACACATATGGTCACCCAGTACTTCTTTAGCCCTGAAAATATCGGTCAGTTCACAATGAAAGATTACCTTACCTTTCGGCAAATCCAGCAGGTATTCGAGGCGGTTGTCCCAGATTCCTTCCCAGAATGGAGCAGATACATATCCCAGTTCTACATTCTTTTCTATGCCCTGCTTCAGGTGGGGCCAGTAAAATTTTTCAAACTGGGCATCGGACATAAAGCCATCGGAACCTCTATGCAGAGGCATCCCGGCTCTCCTGGGATTACCTCTGGGATCGGGTACAGCCGGAGTCGCCTGTTCTATCCACCAGTTCATAACCCGGTCACAGGCCTCGAGAAGTTTATCCGGACAGCGGTACATATCAAGCATTATTCCCCGCATACCCCTCAGCTTGTCTGAAATCGTATCAAAGGGGGTAAACATTATGGACCGGCCGCCGCCCCCTTGAGATGGGTAGCCAAGGCGGGCCATCTCGTCGGCAAACTCGGCCCCCTCTTTCTGGAGCTGGTCCTGCGCTTCTTCAGCCTTACTTATAGCTTTTCCTATCGCCCTGAATTCGGGAGACATAAGTGTCCGGGTTAAACCATGTATCGAGCCCAGGTTGCCGAAAATCTGGTTTCTCAGGGGTTGGATTTTTGGCAGCGGGGCCAGAAGCCCGGAAATCCGGGGCAGATAATAACGCATAACGAAATCAGAAGGGTCATCCAGGAAGAGGTCGTATTCGTCCGCCTTCATATACTCCGCTTCTGCAAACTGGAGAGAAACATCGTCCGGCAGGGTGCCGCCGGGCCATTTATATTGCTTCTCATCCATTAACTCCAGGAAAAGTCCTGAATTACCCGGACCGGCGACCAAACTGCTGTCCGGCTCAAAGTCCAGCATCGTTTTTTTGGCCGCTTCTCGATAGGCGGCGTGGTCGTAGAACATAGCGGAAGCGGTCAGGCCGGCGTATCTGGCCGCAAAAACGCCAGTGGCCATCGTTACCGGCACCCTGTCCGGCTCCCTCAATTCCATGGCGTCCTTGACCCGTTTTTCTCTTTCCAGACTTAACTCTTCTATGGTTTTACCGTGTCTTTTTTCGATTTCATCGGCCAGCTGTTGAGTCCGGTCTGTTTCTACTGTCATTTTAAGCACTTCCTAACCATTTACTTCGGAAAAGCTATCGGCAGGTATTCCCTTTCCGGTGCCTTTCCTTCTTTGCCAAATATATTAATTCAGCCTAAACGTCTTAACAGATTCACGTAAATCTCAAGCCGCTATCATCATTCATTTCCCTATGAGTAGACGCCGTATTTCTTGGCGGCGTCTATCATCGCCCGTACATTCTCAACTTTAGCGGTGCGGCTGATACCAACGCCCGTAGCCAGGATATAACCCCCGTCTTTTCCAGCTGTTTGAATCAGCTGTTTGCAATAAGCGGTGGTCTCTTCCACCGTGCCTGCCTGCAAAAGGGAGGCCGGTACATTACCCATCAGACAGGCTGCATCACCAATGATTTCCTTGGCTCGGGCCATATCTGTGAAATCAAAATGCCAGATGGTCTTGCCTTTGGGCAGATCGTCACGAATCGCCTCAAGGCGGGTGTTATAGCCTCCCTCGGCGAACAGTCTGGTCATTAACCCTTCCTCGGCCAGCCCCTCTATCACCCTGAGCAGAGTCGGCCAATAAAACTTCTCGAACTGCTCATCGGACATAAACCCGTCAGCGCCTTTATGGAGGGGGATGGTAATCATCGGGCAGGAACCGAGCCTGGAAGAAGTGCCCCATTTAATCATAATCGGGGTGCTGCGCTCCAGCGCCTCCAGCAGTTTATCCGGTTGCCGGTACATATCCATAATAATGCCCTTGGTTCCCCGAAGAGTATCCCCTAAGAAATCAAAAGGAGCATAACAAAACCCTCCGGTCGGGCTGGGATATCCCATCTCGTCAAGTTTCTTGTTGACCGGACCGAGTTTTTCCTGCCACTCAAGCGCCACTCGTCCGGCCTTCATTAATGCCTCCAGGGCGGTCTGTACTTCCGGCAGGCCGTACCTGCTCACATTAGCCACCACATGTATCTGTTCTATCATATACACCGCAGGCATCAACTGGGCCAGCGGCTCCGCCGCCCCCA
>JAZFUC010000205.1:0-2772 GCA_036446995.1 Dehalococcoidales bacterium
ACGCACTTCCATGAAGCCGCCGGATATGGCCATTAAGATTTCCTCACCGTCCTCGTTTATCCGCAGTTCGCCCGCATTTAATGATGTCATCAGGGAGGAATGAAAGGGCAGTATTCCCAGTTCACCTTCCGTGCCCGGAGCAACGACTGAATTTACTTCTTTAGAGTAAACCACCCGTTCAGCGGTAACAATATCCAGCATAATCAGGGGCATCTAACTACTCCCAAGTTTCTCTGCCTGTTCTATTACCTCATCAATTGTCCCTGTCATGTAAAAGGCTTGTTCCGGGAGTGCATCATGCTTGCCTTCAAGGATCTCTTTAAAGCCGCGGACTGTCTCCTCTACAGGCACGTATCTTCCATCTCTTCCGGTAAACGCTTCAGCGACGTACATCGGCTGGGAGAGGAATCTCTGAACCCTGCGGGCGCGGCCAACGGCCAGTTTGTCTTCATCACTGAGCTCTTCAATGCCCAGGATAGCGATTACATCCTGGAGGTCTTTATACCGCTGCAGGACCTGCTGCACACCGCGGGCAACATCGTGGTGCTCTTTGCCTACTATGTTGGGGTCCAGTATGCGGGATGTGGAGGTCAGGGGGTCTACTGCCGGGTAAAGGCCCTGTTCCACAATGGCCCTGTCCAGAGCGATAACGGCGTCAAGGTGACCGAAGGTGGTTACCACCCCCGGGTCTGTATAATCATCGGCCGGCACATAAACGGCCTGGAAAGAGGTGATGGAGCCGTTCTTGGTAGAGGTTATCCGTTCCTCCAGCTCGCCCACTTCCGTGGCCAGTGTAGGCTGGTAGCCCACTGCCGAGGGCATTCTTCCCAGCAGGGCTGATACCTCCATCCCGGCCAGGGTATAGCGGTAAATGTTATCGATAAAGAGGAGCACGTCCTGGTTCTCAACATCACGGAAATATTCCGCCATTGTCAGCCCGGTCAGCCCTACCCGCAGACGCACCGCCGGGGGCTCGTTCATCTGGCCGAAAACCAGAGCCGTCTTATCAATCACCCCGGACTCCTGCATCTCATGCCACAGGTCATTTCCTTCTCGGGACCTTTCTCCAATCCCGCAAAAAACCGAGAAGCCGCCGTGCTCGGTGGCGATATTGCGGATAAGCTCCTGGATGATAACTGTTTTGCCGGTGCCGGCCCCGCCGTAGGCGCCGATCTTACCCCCCTTGGTGAAGGGCGTAATCAGGTCGATAACCTTCAGGCCGGTCTCCAGTATCTCGGTGGTCGTTTCCTGTTCCTCGAGTGTGGGTGGGGCACGGTGGATGGGCCAGTGGTTATCGGACTTTACCTCGCCCAGGTTATCCAGGGGTTCGCCGAGGACGTTAAAGAGCCGTCCCAGGGAAGGCCTGCCGACCGGCACGGTAATGGGGGCGCCGGTATCTACCGCTTTCGTCCCCCGGGCAAGTCCTTCCGTCGGTGACAGGGACAGGCAGCGTACCCGGTTGTTCCCCATATGTTCCTGGACTTCAAATACGACCCTGCCGCTCTCAGTGACCATTTCAAGAGCGTTAAAAATCTCAGGTAGTTCGTCCGGTGGGAATTCTATATCAACTACCGTTCCAATTATCTGAACCACTGTACCTTCTGCCACTTTTCACCTCATAAGCTTTTCTTTCTCGGGCTGGTTCTAACCTGGTAACTCCACTATTTTACCGCCCGGTGGCGGTTGTATATTATTTATTGGCCAGGGCCTCTACCCCGCCGGTTATATCCAGCAGTTCCGAGGTAATGGCCTCCTGGCGCGCCTTGTTATAGAGCAGGGTTAAAGAGCTGTTTAAATCGGAGGCGTTTTCAGTGGCGTTGCGCATCGCCACCATTCTGGCTGACTGTTCACTGGCAATGGACTCCAGAATGGCATGATAAATCTGCATCTCTACGAACCGGGGCAGAAGGGCGTTAAATACGGAGGCCGGGTCTGGCTCGTATATAAAATCCATTTCCTGGCCCGGGGTTGCCTCTTCCGGTTCTGCCGGAAGTAAGGGCAGGATTACCGGGCTCTGCATTATGGTGGAGACGAACTGAGAGTAAGCCAGGTAAACGGCGTCAATCTCACCATTAGTATAATCGTCTATGATGATACGGGAAATGGGCAGAGAATCGAGCAAAGTGGGGCGGTCTCCCAGCCAGGTGAACTCGGCCCTTATATCGCGGCCCGCCCGTCTCATAAAATCAGCCCCTTTGCGGCCGATACAGATAAGGCTGGCCGGGACATCCTGCTCCCTGATGAAAGCTGCGGTGCGGCGGTTCATATTGGCGATAAGGCCCCCGCACAGGCCGCGGTCCGGGGTTATATGCACGATGGCAATCTTTTTTATGGGGCGGCTTTGGAGCAGGGGGTGGGTTTCCCCTTCCTCTGGTGACAGAGAAGCCAGGTCGGCGATAACCTGCCTGATTTTCTCCGAGTAAGGCCGGCCGGCCAGGCCGCGTTCCTGCGCCCGTCTCATCTTGGAGGTGGCAATCATCTCCATAGCCCGGGTTATCTTGGCTATGCTCTGAACGCCCTTTATCCGCTGCCTGATTAACCGAATATCAGCCAATTTTAACCTCGCTGTCCTAAGTCCGTGTTTGTTTGAACCCGGTAATACCCGCTTTGAGCGCCTCTTCTGTCTCGGTACTGATGTCTTTTTCCGTTGATATGGCTTTTCCCACCTCGGGTTGACTCGTCTCCATATAACGGTGAAAATCGGACTCGAAATCCGCCAGTTGTTCTACAGGAACATCATCAAGATGGCCGTTAATGGCCGCGTAAAGTATC
>JAZFUC010000206.1:0-5048 GCA_036446995.1 Dehalococcoidales bacterium
GTCTTCCAGTCTCTGTAAGGTCCCGTCTGCCCGAAAGGGGTGATTGAGACCAGAATCAGGCCGGGATTAATCTTCTCCAGGGCCGGGTATCCCAGGCCAAGTTTATCCAAATACCCGGGAGAGAAGGACTCGATTACAAAATCGGCACCCTTTACCAGCTGTTTGAATATTTCCTGTCCCCCGGCTGTCTCTATATCAAGAGTTATTCCTCTCTTACTGGTATTGAGGGCAAACCAGAAGAGACTCTTCTCCGGATCAGGCTCGTTTTTATAAAACGGGCCCAGCCTCCGGGCAGGGTCTCCACCCGGTCTCTCAATCTTGATAACATCAGCGCCGAGGTCACCGAGTATCTTACCGCAGAGCAGGCCTTTTTCATCAGTCAGGTCCAGTACCCGGTAGGGGCTTAGCATACCTTCCGATTTTTCTTTTTCGGTCATATCAGCTATCCCTCTTCCTATGATTTTCTACCTTTCCATTTTAGCCTGGACCGGGCTGACTTGTCCTCCAGAGGGAGCCCGGTGTCAACGCTGGTCTTGAATGAAACAGGTACAAAGGAGCACTTGCGTTGCCCCTTTGTACCTGTTTTTAGAACTGATTAGGTGATGATATTAAATTACGGACCAATTTCTACCGCCAGGTATCTATGTTGAAAGCGGGGTTAGCGGCGGCGCTGCGCCCGGCCATCCATTGGGCTGATTCTTCGCCCCCGCCGGTGACAATTATATTGTTATCACGAGGATCGTTTATAGACGGCACCATGTAGTCGTCAGGCAGTTCTTTCCAGTGCTTACCTGAAGTTTTTTCAATACCCATCCAGGCGTTTGTCCGCATATCAGGCCACGAGTGTGTCTTGTATTCTTTCATCGATGTAAAGCTTTGCTTGTAGAGCCACTCGTATATCTCGTCTTTTGACTTAAATCCGTATTCATAGAGGTGCTGGGCCATCTCCGGAAGCATAAGAATAGTGAGAGCTCCTTCTCTGCTGGCCCAGAGGCCGGGCATGAAAAATTCCAGCCAGTTGTGGGGGCCGGGAATACCCTTAACGTCAAGACGCCTGGCTATGCCGCCGTGACCACTCTTCTGTAATGCCCGGTAGCCGCCGGGAGAGAACTGGACGCGGTGCATGGCCCCCGCCGGTATGATAACCAGAACGTTGTCGTCTTTCTTGAAACCGTACTCCTCGTTGAGGCCCTTCCAACCCGGAGGTAAACCTTCCGCGTTTTCGGGGATGCAATTGGTAAGGGCATTCCCCCAAACGCCAACGTTGGTGACGGCTGGTATATTGCCACCGAAGTTACGCCACATCAACTCGGCGGCCCGGCCGATAGAACGGTTCGCCTGGTTCCCGGGGCCAAGGACGTTGACATCGAAATTCATATCTATTTCCCTGCCGATGGGACCGCTGACGCAGAAACCTACGCCGCCGCGGCCGTCAGAGCAACCACCCCCGGATTCGGCAATGGCCAGGAGCACAGGCATGTATTCCGGCTTGCAGCCGGCCATGACAGCAATGGTGGCCACATTTTCAACGGTGGCCGTCCGCATCAAGGGCAGGTACCTGACTGCATCACCTTTTCTTCCCGAGTTTCCCATCTGTGATGACCTGTCACCAAGTTTATGGTCATCGTGGAAACTAATAACCTCTTCAGGTCTATGGCTGGTGCCTTTCAGCATCGCCTCGACCCGTCCCTCAGTGGGCACAACGATGGGAAGTCCGTCCGTATAACGGGCGATGGAAGCATTTTGTAAATTAGGAACCTTATCTGTCTGCATGTAGAACTCTTCAGCGTCTTCAAGGGTTCCTTCAAAGAGTATCCTCTTCTCCCGGGGCGCCCACATGCCGCCTTCCTGTTCCTCATCAGTCAGGGGACGGGTTAATCCATCAACCAGGTCTTCTATGAAAGTGTCGATATCTTCAGGTCCGGGAACTGTGCGTGAAGCGTGTACGGTTCTTAAACCGGGGACGCCATTCAGCCTGGCCGCCCACTCCCAGCATTCTCGCTGGTCTCCATAGATAATAAAGACGCTGGGGATTCCGGCTTTCTCATAGGTTGTTAAGTGGGGCAACTGCTCCCATATGGCACCATGTCACCAGACTACTCCCCGTATCAGACCGTCAGCTGTTTTCATCTGCTCTTCCGACAGCGCAACGCTTCCGGCTATCGTCAGGTGGGCAGCCGCTCTGGTGATTTTCCAGTTCACATTAGGATATTTGCTCTCCAATTTTCCCGGTAGGGGTATTGTGATATCCTGTTCACCTCCGGCGCCGATACTGACATAGATTGTTTTTCCTTCAATCGTGTCAAGGCGGGGCGCCAATGGAAATGTTTTCACCGGCATTTGCATCCCGATAGGATTCAGACACTTGTAAACCCTGTCTTTTTCTGCCACTTGCATTCCTCCCCTTAGTATTCAAAGTTAGTTTATAGATGTTCAGCAGGTTCTGTCAAATCAAAAATCAGACGTTATTTTGACAGCTGATAAAGGCACGCTTTTAACAAAGAACAAGTGATAAAAAGGTTCAGTTTTTCATCAAAGCAATTTACCCGCTAAACCCGGCCTAGTATCGAACGTGTTCCTTGATGGAGTCCAGCATCGCCTTGATATCCTCAATATTACCTTTATCAGGCAGCCTTACATTCAGGTGTAAGCCCCCGCCTTTACCGTACTGATCAAACAGTTCTTTATAGAAGTCCGCTACTTCCCGCGGGGTACTTATTTTTAATGAAAAAGGTCCTCTGACCAAAACACAGGTATGGTCTTTCAGAATATCCCGCGCTTTGGCAATATCTACGTACTCCACGGATGCAATTACCTTACCCTTCGGTAATTCCAGCAGGGATTCCAGGCGGTCTCCGAACTCCGCCTCAAAGAACGGTATGGGAGTATTACCCATGTCTATCACGGCCTGCATCGCCCTCTTCAGCCCCGGCCAGTAGAACTTTTTATACTGCGCTTCCGACATGAAAGATTTGTCTCCACGCCAGAGAGGCATCCCAACCCTTCTGGGATTAGCTTTTTTATCAGGGTCTGCCGGAGGCGCCTGGGCAATCCGCCTGTCCAGTATCATGTCGCAAAGCCGTATCAGGTTTTCCGGTTGGCGATACATATCCAGCATCGAGCCTTTCATACCCCTTAAAAAGCTTGAGACGGTGTCAAAAGGCGCTCCCCCAATACCACCAACCCCTAACTGGGAAAATGGGGGGAAACCCAGAAAAGCCAGCTCTGCATAGGCATTTCCGATGGTTTTTCTAAATTCCTGCATCTCCTTTCCGGCCTTGGAAAGGGCTTTGGCAAGCTCCTCAAATTCCGGCCTGGCGAAAAATGTGGTGATACCTTCAAAACCGCCGAACATAACACCGAGGGGAGGCAGCTTGGAAAAAGGCAGCATGGCTCCATACATCCGGGGCAGAAAAAAGCGTATCATGAAATCAGTGGGGTCAGAGAGGAAGATATCGTATTCATCCTCTTTCATATATTCTCCCTCGATAAACTGATATTCATAATCAGGGGGAAGGGCCCCGCCCGGCCATAACCGGTTCGTCACTCCGAGGGTTTCCAGGGCGTCCCCGGAAGTGGGTAGTCCGGCGTTACACAAATCCGGTTCAAAAGCAATGGTGACTTGCCGGGTGGCTCTTTTCCAGCCGATAGGATCATAATAAGCGGCGGAACGCTGTATGTCGGTGTAGTTGGCTGGGTCCGCGTTTACCGATAACGGCGCTCTATCCGGCACTTTAAGCTCGGTGGCGTCCCTGGCCCTTTTCTCTCTCTCCGCGTAGAGCTGTTCGGTGGTTTTCCCGTGCTTTCGTTCGATTTCATCCTTTAATGTTTGTTGTTCCTTTTCGTATGTTTCTGGTGAAACTGTGGTTACCATATGACGGTCCTCCTCTGTTTCCTGATTCGTAAACATCAGCCATTGCTGTTTCCCTCCATCCGGGGGGAAGAAGACGATTCAGGCCTATTATACATTATTGGGCTTGAGTAATATGCATCAGAAAGGATTATCAATTATATAATGTGCTGTGTAAGGATAATTGGTTTTTCCGGCAGCGAAGCTGAATTGAAAACAAGCTCTTTTCTTTTTATATACCAGCATATTAATGTGAATTATGAGTATTTATCCTTTGACCTTATTCCGGTATCGGGATTATCCTGACACAATTACGTGAGATATCTGTAAATATTTCTGTGCTCACGAGACTGGAGTAATTTATGGCAACGAATAACGGAAGTGATACCAACAGCGGAAAGAAAATTGTGGTACGGCCGAACGGCCCCTTCGTCGCTCATGGTGGTGTCCCCTTGGTACGCAAGATACAAATCGTCTCCGAGTACGGTGAACCGCTTACCTGGGAAAAGGGAGAAACGTTTGATACGCGTGAAGTATACACTCTCTGCCGGTGCGGGCAGTCCAGCAAGAAGCCGTTCTGTGATGGGACGCATACCCGGGTTGGGTTCGATGGTACGGAATCAGCCGATACCGGTAAGTTGGCGGAGCGCCAGGTGATTGAAACCGCTGGCACGAATATCGTTGTCAAACGTGATTATTCCCTGTGCGTCCATTCCGGATTCTGCGGGAATCACATCACCACCATTGAAAAAATGGTTGCCCATACGGATGATGCCCAGGTGCGGGCACAAGTAATAGCAATGATAGAAAACTGTCCATCCGGTGGACTTACTTTTTTCATTGAAAAAGGTGGGGCCGGTATTGAACCCGATTTGCCCCAGGAAGTTTCCGTGACGACGGAGATCACCTCGGATGGTCCCATTTCCGGCCCTCTATGGGTGACCGGTAATATTCCCATCGAACAGGCTGATGGGCAGCCTCTTGAGACGCGCAATCGGGTCACCCTTTGCCGCTGCGGGCTCTCAAAAAACAAACCGTTTTGCGATGGCACCCACCGGGCGATAGGCATTACAGAGGATTAATCATATAAGGTCAAGTTGCCGTGCCGGAACACAGACATTCTTCCGCCGATTGTGAATTATTATCGCGGGTGCTACAATTCAGCCAGAAAAATGATAAATTTCTGGACCAGATTGGA
>JAZFUC010000207.1:0-2289 GCA_036446995.1 Dehalococcoidales bacterium
ACTACATTTATTAGAAGTCACTAAAATAAACAACAAATAATGGACACCTTAACCATTGTATTTTTGATGGGCTTGTTAGGCGGTGTGCATTGTTTAAGCATGTGTGGTGGATGTGGTGGGGCCTCTCTGCGAGAACAATGACAAGTTCGCTAAACAGAGACCTTTACCGCCGACGGAAGTGGGGGACATTATGGTGCAGCATGATACTGGCGCCCATTGTCTGGCGATGGCCGGCAACTACAACGGCTGGCTGCGGCCCAAGGAATTATTGCTCCATTCGGACGGGAGTGTCGAACTTATCAGGCGGGCGGAAACAATAGACGACCTCTTTGCTACGCTCAATTACGAGCCTGAGATTTTGAAAAGAAACTGAGCAATCACCGAAAATATATCAGGTCAGCTCCGTTTCAGCATTTCTTCCAGTACCAGGGCCACTCCGTCATCATCGTTGCTGGCAGTGTGATGAGAACAGACGGATTTTACATCCGGGAAGGAATTGGCCATGGCCACCGAAATGCCGCAGGCCTCCAGCATCCCGATATCCGGCAGATCGTCCCCGAAGGCAATTACCTCATCAAGGGAGATTCCCACCGGGTCGAGCAATTTCCGCAGGGCATTCGGCTTGGAGGCACCCGGGGCGGTGATATTGAGTATCGGGTTTCCAATAAGGGAGGGAATTACCGAGATGGCCTGACCGAATTTGTCATCCAGGATGTCCTTCAGTTCCAAGATATCCTCACCTGTCACAGAAACGGCTATTTTGCTCGGTTGTTTGGTCAATGCCTCATCTATTGAGAGCACCATATCCAGCGTTGCCGAATTCCGTGGCCAGAGGAAGTCGGGGTCGGGAGTCCAGTTGACCCCGAACTCGTACCCGTCCAGTTCCAGGGTAACGTGAGTATCAGAGCAGAATTCTCCGGCCAGGCTGATAACACTGCGGATAATTTCCTCTGAAATGGTCTCTTTAAAATACCCGGAAAGGGGGGGATTCCCTATGGTTACGGCCCCGTTCATAACGGCCAGGGAGCAGCTTCCGGCCAGCTCCCGGGGGAAGACGCGGTTGAAGATGCGGGTGGGACGGGAGGTGGCGATGATGACCGGAATACCCTGCTCCAGGCAGCCCTCCAGTGCCCGTCGGCTTCGCTCGGACAACTGGGTGCGGTTATCCAGCAGGGTCCCGTCCAGGTCCAGGGCCACAGCCCGGGGAAGAACATCAAATTCGGGCAGATTCAATTTCTCGTTATCCTCGCATTGGCACTCGTGGTATTCCTGCCCACAGTATGGCAGCATCGCCGCCATACTGTCCATATTAGCAACGGTACCCGTTTTAGGCTATACTACTGAAAGCAAAACGGGGCACCGGGTTTTCCCCCTAACGAGGTAGGTATGAGTCAGTTAACCGGCGCAGAAGCACGGCTTGAGTCCGACCCGGGAGAGTATATCGGGCAGAAGATAAAGGATTTCGTGGCCACCAGCCCGGCCAGCCGTCTGGCATTTCTGGACGACTATATGATGTGGGACGAACCCCTGGTCAGATTCGCCGACGGAGACGACGATATCTTTACCGAATACAAGGATATCATCGGTCCCGTCCATCTTACCCCCCGCGAGGCCCTGGCGGCAGCCTATGAAAAAACCCCGGAAGAATTGCCGGGCAGGCTTTCGGTAATCAGCTGGATACTGCCTATTACCGAGGAAACCCGCAAATCAAACAGGCTGGAGAAGACTGGGCCCAGCCGCCTCTGGTCTCATACCCGCTATTATGGCGAAATGCTGAATGAGAAACTGCGGGAACATCTGGTGGACAGTCTTACCCAGGCCGGCTACCTGGCGACGGCCCCCCACGGGGCCTCCTATTTTAAGATGCATTCCAATGAGAAGGGCCCCTATTCGAACTGGTCCGAACGGCACGTTGCTTATGCCGCCGGCCAGGGTACTTTCAGCCTTTCTGACGGCTTTATTACCGAGCGGGGCATCGCTCACCGCTGCGGCAGTGTGGTGACCAGTCTGGGACTGCCCCCCAGTCCCCGGACGGCCGCCGGCCCTTTTTCAAACTGCCTGGCTTATGTGGGAGTCAACTGCCAGAGCTGTATTAACCGCTGTCCGGCCGAGGCCATTTCAGAAGAGGGGCACGATAAAAATAAATGTCAGCAATACCTGGCTGGTCTCGGCTACCCGTCTTCCATGAAAGATGGGTATAAAAACGATACCAGCGTGGCTGGCTGCGGGCTTTGCCAGGTCAAGGTCCCCTGTGAAGACCGGAACCCGACGCTTAAACTGAAGAAGTAG
>JAZFUC010000208.1:0-2409 GCA_036446995.1 Dehalococcoidales bacterium
GTATCCCGACCGGGTTGAGGCATTTGTATGATTTATCTTCTGCCAATTTCTTTCTCCTGCTTTTATTAGGATCAGCTAAATTTTAGACTTCTCACGACTGGCTGTCAAATCTACCGGAGGGATATACAGCCTTAACAAAGCTCATTCTCGAAGCCTTATTTGTTATGTTTAGGCTGGCGAATATTTGATTCGTTCAGGACAGAGCGCCGCCATCGATAAGCATAGTGTGCCCGGTCATAAAACCGGAGGCTTCCGATGCCAGGTAAACCATGGCATCAGCAATTTTCCGGGGATGGGCAATGCGGCCCAGGGGTGAAAATCCGGTCATCCCTTCTTTGAACCGCTTGGTTTCTTCAGCAGGTAAATGGCCAAATAGTACATCATTAAAAAGCTTGGTTTCCGTGGCTCCCGGGGCGATGCAGTTCACCCTGATATTGTAGGGTCTTCACTCCCGGGCCAGGCATTTGGTGGCCATAATAACCCCGGTCTTGGCGATGGAATAATGGGGAGTATTCGGCTGGACCCTGGATCCGGCAATCGAGGCTACATTGATAATCCTGCCCCCGCCGTTCTCTCTCATAACCCGGCCGCAGGCCCGGCTGAGGAAAAACCCACTTTTTAGATTGGTATTCATCAATCTGTCCCAGCCTTCAAAGGAAAAGGGCTGGAGAGCACGCTCTCCAGCCCTTTTCTGTTCAAACGGTATTAACCGTCCAGGTTCTAGTATCCCAGTGATTCCTTCAGGTCTTCGTCAATCCAGGCATATCGAAGCCATTGTTTGGCTGCTCCTTCACCGTAGTAGTTCTTCAGCCAGGGCTGCCATACCCGGAAGCTGTGAGGAGCCGGCATCGTTATCAGGAAAGCCTGTTCGAGGAGATAAGGTATCAAATCGTGATACGCTTTGTCAGCTGCGGGGTAATCAACATTCACGGCTGCTGCCTGCGCATCGAAGGCGGCCTCAACGATTGGGTCTGTTCCCGGCGGGTCATTAACATGGCTGATGTTGAAGATATTGGGGCCCCGGTAATAGCCAAGGCTGTACCTGACAAAGAGGGCCGATGTTCCACCGGCGAGGGAGGTCAGTATCAAATCCTCGGTCTTGTGCTGAGCCCAGGTACCGATGAAGGCGCCACCTTCCAGTACCACGAGGTCCAGGTTAACGCCCACCGCGTCCCACATGGCTTTGATGGTCTCGGCAGCCTGTGTGGATGCGGTCGTGTTCTGGATGATCATCGTGGCCTTGAAACCGTCCGGGTAGCCGGCATCGGACAGGAGCTGTCTAGCCTTGTCGGGGTCGTACCCGTAGAGGTCCTGTACTACCTGAGGCAGGTCCTCCATAGGGGTATAGACTGTCGGGTAGTACTTCCGGGCCGGGCTATCCAGTAACTCAGCGGCACCGTCATACAGGTCCCTCACTATTCCCGGATGGTCAATGGCCAGCATCAGGGCCTGGCGCACTCTTACATCCGCGAAAGGCTGGTCCAGATCGGTCCTCATGCCGACGTGCATGGGCCCGGTAATGGTTTCATAGGTCTTGAGATCGGGATTGGTTTTTAACAAGATTTCGGTGTCTTCCCGGGTTGTCGTCTCAATCGCCGTTTCGGCCCGTCCCGTCCTCATAGCCGCCAGTCGCGTTGAAATGTCGGGCACGACAAGGTAGTTGATTCCGTCCGGGTAGGGCAGCTGGTCTCCCTGGCCCGGGCCGACCGGATTCTTGCCCCAATAGTTGGGATTTCTTATATATGTTGCGGCGCTGTCTGTCACCCAGTCGTCCAGGATGTAAGGCCCCGTCCCTACCGGGTTCCGCCAGTCATTGCTGGTGCCGTAGTTCTCCAGCACCTCCCGTGGCCATATGTACTGGTTGCCTCCGCCACCCATTATCCAGAGATAGGTGGTGGTGGGGGATACCGGGGTATGAACGGTTATCTGCCAGGGACCGGTCTGCTCAACAGTGGTATTTCTTATCAGAGCGGGCTCGGCGAATTGGATCCATGATGTGGGAGTATCTCTCATAAACTCGATGCTGTAGGCAACGTCGTCAGGGGTCATTTCCCGTCCACCTACCAGCCTGCCGGCTTCAGTGTCAGACAAGGCAAAATGCACTCCCTGGCGTATATCCAGCACCCAGACGCCTACCGATGGCGTCTCCCATTTTTCGGCCAGGTTTCCAGTAATATATTTGAAATCGGTAGGACCTTCTCCATAGTGAGTCTCCCCTGAGCCAGCCGGCCCTTTGGCCCGGTCGATGCCCAGGATTTGCTCAAGGACATACCCATCCTGCTGGACGCCTCTGTTCATAACAGCTGCTCCAAAAACGTCGATGTTACCGGGGCTGAGCATGGTAATCGTCCCGCCGTATCTGGGTTTTTCGGTATCTACTACTTGTTCTTGCTGCTGCTCTTCTTCTTC
>JAZFUC010000209.1:0-2691 GCA_036446995.1 Dehalococcoidales bacterium
CATGGTATTTTTAGCCGCTTCGCTGAAGCCGAGTTCCTCGAAATGATCGCTGCACTGCCATTCCCAGATTATCTTTCCGTCCCAGGTGACCTCGATAAAGGTATCATCCAGCAGCCGTTTTTCGCTTATCCCGGTGTTGTGCAGGTTCTTGTGGCAGAGGATGATGGTATTGCCCCTGTCTGTCAGGGGTTCCATTCGCGGAACGTAGTAGCCCACCGGGTTGCCTTCCCGCTGGTAATCGTGGTGCTGGCGGGCCATCCAGCGCGGCTTATAGCGGGGGTCTTTAACCATCTCGTAATTGTTGAACTGCCAGACTATTTTACCGTCCCAGTCCATCTGGACCAGGTCCAGGCCGTCCTGGAAGCCGTGCCTGGGGCTGCGGGGAGCGGTGCTGCCCATGATGTAACCGCCGGGCAGAATTTTATTGGAGGTGGGAAAGCCTTTCAATCCCCGCCAGCGCCTGACGGTGCGCCCGTTCATATCCACCATGATGGCCCCGGCGTCCCGCAGCTGGTAAACGGTGAACCCGCTCCAGCATTTCTCAGGTTCATAAATGGTGGTGCCGGTGGGGTAAACGGTAAAAGGCATAAGTAACTCCTCTTAATAAATGGTGGGGCGTGAAACAAAGAAAATTGTAGCTAAAGAAGGGGTGGAGTGTCAATGTGGCGTCTGAGGATAAACAAGAGCGGGGACTTAAAGCTGGTCTTCCCTTTCTTCCCCCTCCTCCTCTTCTTCATCCACTTCATCTTCCTCGTAGACCTCTTCCTCTACTTCTGTTTCCTCTTCTTCCTCGGCGTTCATTTCTTCCTGGAGTTGCTCCATTATGCGGGCGGCCCGGGGGTAGCCGATGTGGAGACGGCGCTGGAGGAAGGAGGTTGAAATAGAATCATGCTCCAGGGCCAGTTCTTTGGCCGCCTCGAGAAGCGAGTCCTCGGGGTAGCCGCCGGCCCGGGCGGCAGCCGGAGAAGCGAGGATTTCTTCTATTCTCATTTTCGGAGTGGGCCCTTCCCGGTGCTGGCTGCCCCAGAAATAAACCAGTCTTTCCGCTTCTGCATCCGAGACATAGCAGCCCTGGAGACGCTTCGGTTTGGAAGCCTCGGTGGGCATATAGAGCATATCTCCGCTGCCGAGCAGTTTCTCGGCCCCGCCGAAATCCAGAATGGTGCGGGAATCAACCTGCGAGGTCACGGCGAAGCTGATACGGGTGGGAAAATTGGCCTTTATCAGGCCGGTAACCACATCCACTGAAGGGCGCTGGGTGGCCACCACCAGGTGGATTCCAACGGCCCGGGAAAGCTGGGCCAGGCGGCAGAGTATCTGCTCAACCTCATCCCCGCCCAGGGCCATCAAATCAGCCAGCTCGTCTATAATCAGCACCAGGTAGGGCATCCTGTCATCACCCTGGCGGTTCTTATTGAAGGTCTCAATGTTGCGGGCGCCTCCTGAGGCCAGCGTCTGGTACCTCTCGTTCATTTCGCGGCTGAGCCCCCTTAGCGCCTGGAGGGCTTTCTCTGCATCCACGATGACCGGAGCCGCCAGGTGAGGCAGACTGTTGAAGGGTGTCAGCTCTACCCGCTTGGGGTCTATCATGATAAAGCGCACCTCTGAAGGGGTGTTATTCAGTATCAGGCAGCAGATGATGGCATTGAGGCAGACGGTCTTGCCGCTGCCTGTCGCTCCGGCGATAAGCAGGTGGGGCATCTTGGCCATGTCCCCGGTGATGGCTTCGCCGCCGGCTCCTTTGCCCAGGGCTACGGCCAGTTTTGTCTTGGCGGTCATTTTCTGGAATGAATTGGTCTCTATTACGCCCCGCAGGCTGACCATGCTGGCTATCGTATTGGGCACCTCGATGCCAACGATGGACTTGCCCGGCACCGGGGCTTCAATCCTGATGCTGGGGGCGGCCAGGGCCAGGGCCAGGTCATTGGATAATGAGCTGATTCTGTCAATCTTGACCCGCGTCTTGGATATTTCCCTTTGGATTATCTGGGTATTTCCGTCTTTATCTTTTTCTTTTACTTCCTTGGTCTTCCTGTCCCAGCCCGGCTCCAGGCCGAACTGGGTAACCGTGGGCCCGGCGTTTATCTGTACCACTTTGGTCTCAACTCCGTAGCTGGCCAACGCTTCTTCAATCAGCCTGGCCCTTTCCATATTGTCGGCCTGGCTGAACTGGACCTCCGGGGTGATATCAAGAATGTCGATAGGGGGTAGTTTCCAGCCATTGACGGTGACCAGGGATGGTGATTCTCCGTACTTTTTCCAGACTTCCTGGGCCACCTGCTTGAGTTCCTGGGGAGTGGAGGACGGAGCATCTGCCTGGGGGGCAACTTTCTTTCTCTCTCGTTTGGCAGGCTTTGTTTCCGAAGGGAACGGAATTTGTGGTGCCACTTCTTTACGCTTGATTGGCGCCTCTGGTTCCGGTTCAGGTTCCGGCATCACCTGTTCATGATGCCGCTGGGCCAGTTCCGGGCGCGGTCTCGGCCGGCGTCCCGGTTGCCTGAACTGCTCCACCAGCCAGGAAACGGAATTAACCACGGTGCGGCGAGAAGTATGGGGAGCCGTTAAAACGGTCCCTAAAATCAGTAATCCGAGGAGCCTGAAAATTCCTACCCAGCCCGTGTAGCCGATGATTCCCTGCCCGAATTTGCCTCCCAGGCTAACTCCGGCCAGAGTCCCTTTTCCCGGGATGAA
>JAZFUC010000210.1:0-2374 GCA_036446995.1 Dehalococcoidales bacterium
CTCGTCAAGCTGTGCCCGACTCATTTTACCGTTTCCCGACACCGGGTAGAAGGGAGCGCCGATATTAACGGTGACTTCCGGACGTTGCAAGAGCCAGGCCTTGCCCTTGATTTTCTCGGTCCCGTAAATACCTATGGGGAGAACGGGCGCTCCGCTATACGAAGCAATCAGCGCCGTGCCGGAGTAGGCGGATTCCAGCCGGGCACCCTGGCTCCTTCGTCCTTCAGGGAAAATGATCAGGGCCATTCCCTGTGCCAGGAGCCGCTCCGCTTTACGCAACGCTTCTTTATTCATGCCCCGCCGCCGCACCGGAAACGCGCCGAAATTACGCACGATATAACCGGAAAACCCGGGGCGGAACAGCTCCTCTTTGGCGATAAACATCGCTTTTCGGCCAATGCTGAGGCCAATAATCGGTGGGTCAGCCAGATTGATGTGGTTGACCACCACCAGCAGGGGGCCCTGTGCCGGAATATTTTCTTTCCCGATCACCCGCCACCGGGTAAAAAGGAAGAGCAATACCCGGGTCAAAAACCGGCCCACATAATATACCCAATGCATAGCAACTCCCGGTGAATCTACGCTTTTACCTCCCAGCCTCTAAATTATAGCCTGTCACTGACGGCAAAGACAACCAGGCCGGCAAGACCGATACTCGGTTCGAAGCAAGGGAAGTTTTACGGTTCCACCAGTATCCCCCTGCCTTGACACTTACGGTGACCTCTGATAGACTTCTTAATGAGCAACGGCTCACTGGCAGCCAACCTGCGTCTCTCCCAGTTACGAGCCGGCACGGCCCCGTGGTGTAGCGGCCTAACATGCCACCCTGTCACGGTGGAGATCGCGGGTTCAAATCCCGCCGGGGTCGCCAGTATCATGTCTATGACCGGCAAATGTCTCATGATCCAGCCTGAAAAATAGCGCCAGCCCGGGTTATCGCCGAATAGTGACAACCTGTCCGCCTTTTACCGGTACTTCCCAAACCAGACAACGGCCTGGTTTATGCCAACGCTAAAGCAGGTTGAAGAGACGCGTGGTGAGTTATCTACCTTTAACTCTAATATCAATGGTATCTCTCGGGGTCTTTTACTTTCTGGTCAAGCTCATTTCCGGGAATATAGCCACCATTGTCATCCCATTTATCGGCAACATCGTTATTGTCCTGGTGTTTTTTGTCTATCTTCGCCACACCGGGACACCCATAATCCCAAAACGGAAAATATACCTGGTATACACTTTCCTGATTGCCATACCGCTATCAGTGGCCCTCATCGCCCTCTACACGGCCATTGCCCGCGGCCCGATGTCAGTGGTTATGCCTGTCTACGGGCTGAGCGTGCTGGTGACGGCTTTTCTGGGCATAGTGGTGCTGCGCGAGAAAGTTACCGGCGCCAGATTACTCGGGCTGGCCCTGGCCGCGGGCGCCATTATCTTATTAAGTCTTTAGCCCCGGTGATGAAAAGGAGTGTTTTTTGGATTACCTGCCATTGGCCTTAATCGCGATGTTTTTTATCGGGATTCACTATTTCCTGGTTAAGCTGATTTCTCCGCAGGTCAGCGGCCCCGCGGTCGGATTATGGAGTTGTGTCCTGATCATCCCGGTTATGCTCGCCTATATCTATCTCACCGGCACTCCCATCGTCCCGGAACAGCCGGTCTACCTGGGATACGCTTTTCTGATCGTCTTGCTGCTGGCGACAGGTGTGCTCACTCTTTATATGGCAATTCAAAGAGGCCCAGTGCTGGTGGTGATGCCGGTTTACGGGCTTAATACCATGATTACGGCTCTCCTCAGCATATTTCTGCTACAGGAAACGATTTCCGTGGAGAAAGTGCTCGGCCTTATTCTTGCGGTGGCGGCAATCGTATTACTGCGCCGCTAAATAATATCCCGGGTATGCTATGGAACCATGTCCTGCCTGATTACACCGACACCTTCCTCTAATGGTATAATCCAATTTAATTTATCACCGTGAACAGGGGGAGAAAAAGAAATGAGACTTGAAGGACGGGTAGCCGTAGTTACCGGTTCGAGCCGGGGAATCGGGAAAGCGATTGCGCTCACCCTGGCTAAAGAAGGCGCCGCGGTGGTGGTCAACGGGCGGAACCTTGAGTCGGTAAAGGAGGTGGTTGCGGAAATCAAGTCGCTGGGGGGCCGGGCGCTGCCGGTAAAAGCCGACGTATCCGATAGCCGGGAGGTGAGTAAACTGGTGGAGCAAACACTGGACAGCTTCCATAAAATCGACATCCTGGTCAATAACGCCGGAATTATCCGGCTGGTGCCGTCACTGGAAGTACCGGAGGCCGAGTGGGAGGACATCATCGACATTAATCTTAAAGGTCAGTTCCTGTGTTGCCAGGCGGTCGCCGGGCA
>JAZFUC010000211.1:0-4749 GCA_036446995.1 Dehalococcoidales bacterium
AAACTGCGCCTCACGGAGAATGTAAAGGGCGGCGGCTGAGCGTCAAAGATAGGTCCGGGTGACCTGAATCAAGCGCTGTGCGACCTGCCCCTCCTCTCCGACCCTAATGTGATTCGGGGTATGGCCGGTTCCGACGATGCCGGAGTATACAGGCTGTCTGATGATATCGCTATCATCCAGACGGTTGACTTTTTCACGCCAATTGTCGATGACCCCTATATGTTCGGGCAGATTGCCGCAGCTAACTCCCTGAGCGATGTTTACGCTATGGGAGGCAAGCCGCTGACAGCCATGAATATCGTTTGTTTCCCTATTGACGATATGGATATTACCGTCTTGAAAGATATCCTCAGGGGAGGCGTTGACAAGATGGCGGAGGCCGGAGTAGTCCTGCTGGGAGGGCACAGTATAAACGATGCCGAACTCAAGTACGGACTTTCCGTCACCGGTACCGTGCAGCCGGAGCGGATGGTGACCAATGAAGGAGCTGTCCCGGGCGATAAACTAATCCTTACCAAAAAACTGGGCACCGGTATTCTGGGCTCGGCCCTGAAATCCGGTGTTCTTGACAGCCAGACAGAGGCGGCAGTGATGAAGTCTATGGCCGCTCTAAATGACACGGCCTCACGGTTGATGCAGGAAGAGGGTGTTCATGCCTGCACCGATATCACCGGATTCGGCTTCCTCGGCCATCTCACCCAGCTGCTTAAGAACAGCCGCGTCAGCGCCTCTATTAATTCAACCGCTGTGCCTGTTTTTAATAAAGTGGTGGAGTGCCTGGAGAAGGGACTACGACCGGGCGGCCTGGAAAGGAACCGGGACTATTACTCGCCGTCGGTGCAAATTGAATCCGGTGTGCCCGAGTACATTATGGATATTCTCTATGACCCTCAGACCTCCGGAGGGCTGCTGATATCGCTGGCAGAGGAGAATGCTGAAAGGCTGGTGGACAAGCTGGGCCGGGCTGGTATTACAGAAGCGACTATTGTCGGAGAAACAGGAGCCGGACCGGAAGGCGTGGTAACCATTAATTGAGTTGTTGGAAGAGCGTTATCAATCCGAAGGCAGACCTATGTTAAAAAAAGTGGTTGCGGCAATGAGCGGAGGGGTGGATTCATCCGTCGCCGCTGCCCTGTTGAAAGATAAGGGTTATCAGGTAAGCGGCGTCATAATGGAGATATGGGGAGGAGAGGCCCTCCCTGAAGAAGGGCGGCGTCATGCCTGCTACGGTCCCGGTGAGGAAGAGGATGTAGCTGACGCCCGCCGGGTGTGCCAAATGCTGGATATCCCCTTTTATGCCCTGGACCTCAGAGATGAATACCGGACTGAGGTACTGGACTACTATTCAGGAGAATACCTTTCGGGAAGGACTCCTAATCCCTGCTACAGGTGTAACAGCCGGATTAAGTTTGACGCCCTGCTCGGGAAAGCCCGGCAGAGCGGAATTGAATTTGATTATTTTGCTACCGGGCATTACGCCCGAGTAGAATACAGTGAAGAGAAACAACGCTACCTGCTTAAAAAAGCCGTTGACCGGAGTAAGGACCAGTCTTATTTTATATCTTCACTGTCCCAACAGCAGCTTCAATACTGTATGTTTCCCCTGGGTGATTACACCAAGGAAGAAGTCAGAAAAATGGCGGCGGTGTACCGGCTGGGGGTCGAAGATAAACCGGACAGCCAGGATTTTATGGCCGGAGGCCATCTGTCCCTGATCGAAACGGCCCCTGCGGGCCCCATCGCTGATAGAATGGGGAATATACTGGGTGAGCACAGGGGACTGCCCCACTATACTATAGGACAGCGGAAAGGACTGGGGGTTACCGCTGAGGCACCCCGGTATGTTGTTGAGATTGACGCTGAAAAGAACACGGTTGTCATTGGCGGCAGGGACGAAGTTTACAATGACAGGCTCTTTGCTGTCGGACTAAACTGGATAGCCGAAGAGGCGCCCAACCGGCCGTTGAGAGTAAAAGCCAGGATCAGGCATTCACACCGGGAAGCTGATGCTACGGTGACGCCTTTAAGTGAAAGTGAAGCGATTGTAAAATTTGACCGTCCCCAACTTGCAATTACCCCCGGTCAGGCGGTAGTCTTTTACCAGGGAGACCTGGTGGTTGGCGGCGGCACAATAGAAAAGACAGGAGAAATATAAAATGGCAAAGATACTCGCTGTATGCAGAAGTAGACAGAAAGGTACCCCCAAGGACGATATAAAAGAAGGCGTTATTCATGAGAATTACGGTCTGGCTGATGACGCTCATGCTGACAGTTCCAGTCACCGCCAGGTTAGCCTGATAGCGATGGAGAGCATTCAGAAGATGCGGGACAAGGGGTATAAAGTCGGGCCGGGAGATTTCGCGGAAAACCTCACTACGGAAGGAATAGACCTTGTATCCATTCCGGTGGGCAGTCAGGTGACCGTTGGAGACGAAGTTGTACTGGAGATAAGCCAGATTGGCAAGGAGTGTCATACCAGGTGCGCCATTTATAACAAGATGGGAGAGTGCATTATGCCTGAAGAAGGCGTCTTTGCCAAAGTAATCAGCGGCGGAACGGTCAAAACGGGGGATGAGATAAAGGCCGGCTAATATGGAGACTGAAACGGAAAAAATTTCCATTCTAAAGTTCAGCGGGGAATCCAGCAACAGAGAGGACGATGTGGTTGCCCGCGAGACTCCCCTTACCATTATCCTGAATGACAGAGAACTGGTGACCCTGCTCTGTTCGCCTAAAGACCTGAATTATCTGGCAATCGGCTTTCTCTCTTCTGAAGGGTTTATTGAAAACAGGGATGAAATCAGCAAGATAATTGTTGATGACATTCGCGGTGTGGCCCGGGTGAGGACGCGGGAAGGAAAAGTCATAAATGACGATATTATTTTCAAGCGCCTGATAACCTCCGGTTGCGGCAGAGGGACTTCTTTCTACAAAGCCTCCGATGTGGAAAACCGGGTAAAGATAGAGTCCGGACTGAAGATTTCCGGGGGAGAAATAATGGCCCTGGTCAAGGAATTCCAGCGGCGCTCCCTGCTTTACCGGAGCACCGGGGGTGTGCACAGCGCCGCTCTCTGTGAGGCGGGTAAAATCCTGGTGTTTAACGAGGACATTGGTCGTCACAATGCCATTGATAAAATCTTTGGTGAGTGCCTTCTGAAGGGGATTGATACCCGGGACCGGTTGGTGGTCACCAGCGGGAGAATTTCTTCGGAGATATTACTTAAAGTAGCCAGTCGGCAGATACCCGTAATCGTCTCCAAGTCCGCTCCGACCGACCTCGGTGTGAAGATGGCTGATGATTTGGGGATAACCCTGCTCGGCTTCGTCAGGGGAAAGAGAATAAACGCTTATACCCATGATTGGAGGATAACGGTTAATGGATGACCCTAGCACTGCGCTCCTGAATAAGATTTATGCTCTGAAGAAAAGCAGGAATGCTATATTCCTGGCTCATAACTATCAACTGGGGGAAATTCAGGATATTGCTGATTTCGTGGGGGACTCCCTGGAACTCAGCCAGAAAGCCGCCCGGACTGATGCTGATGTCATCCTCTTTTGCGGGGTGCACTTTATGGCCGAGACAGCCTCGGTTCTCTGTCCCGATAAAACTGTTTTGCTGCCTAACAGGCACGCCGGGTGCCCTATGGCCAGTATGATTACGCCTGCCCAGTTGAGAAAGAAAAAGAAGGAGCACCCGGGAGCCATTGTCGTTTGTTATGTCAATACTACGGCTGCGGTCAAGGCTGAGTCTGATATATGCTGTACTTCTGCAAACGCGGTTAAGATTGTCGAAAGTTTGCCGCCGGATAAAGAGATTATATTTGTACCAGACCAGTACCTCGGCAGCCATGTTGCCGCTCAGACGGGACGTAAAATGATTCTCTGGCCCGGATTCTGTAACACCCATGTCCGGATTCTGCCTGAAGATATTACCAGATTAAGGTCAGAATATCCGGAGGCTAAAGTGCTGGCTCATCCGGAGTGCCGGCCGGAGGTAACCGCTCTGGCTGACGCTGTAATGAGCACTGGGGGCATTATCCGGTATTCCAGGGAATCAGAGACCAGGGAGCTTATTATTGCCACTGAGATAGGCATATTACACAGGCTGCGAAAAGAAAACCCCGGCAAGCGGTTTATACCGGTAACGGAGCAGGCAGTCTGCCCCAGAATGAAACTGATTACCCTCGACACAGTGCTTTGGTCTTTGGAGAAAATGTCTTACCAGATAAAAGTTCCGGATAAAATCAGGCTCAAGGCAAAAGCGGCTGTCGACCGGATGCTGGAGATATAACCGGACAAAGTGCCCGGGGCTAGTGCTCTATTTTCTTGACCCGGAAGCGTAACCGACCGACCGGAGCCGATATCTCTACCATATCGCCCTGTGTTTTTCCCAGAATAGCCTGCCCTATGGGCGAAACACTGGATATTTTGCCTCGGGCGGCGTCTACCTCCCTGGGGCTGACCAAAGTGTAACGCAGTTCTTCACCGGAACCGGAGTCAAGAAGGATAACGCTGTCCCCGATAACTATTCTGGAGTTCGAGCCTTTTTTTTCATTAATAACAACGGCCGCTTTAAGGGTGCTTTCCAGTTTCATAATCTGGCCTTCCAGGTAGCTCCGGCGTTCCCTGGCAGCATGGAGGGGGGCATTCTCTTTGAAGTCTTTGTCGGCGGCTGCTTTCCGCATCTCATCAATCGCGTCATGGCGCTCGTTCTTTAATGTATCGATCTCGGTCTCCAGCTCGGAGATC
>JAZFUC010000212.1:0-5373 GCA_036446995.1 Dehalococcoidales bacterium
CCGGGCATTGCTGATGGTGTGGGATACCTGGTCCATATTGCCGCTGGCTTCTTTCACCCCGATGATGTTATCTATCTGGCTCAGTCTAACAATCGTTTCTACAGACAGGCTGGTAACGGTGCGGGAAGGCACGTTATAAACGATACAGGGTAAAGAGGTACTTTCAGCGATTGTCTTGAAATGCTGGAAAAGACCTTCCTGGGTAGGCTTGTTATAATAAGGGACGACCAGCAGGCAGGCGTCCACACCGATTTTTTCCGCTTCTTTAGTGGTATGGACCGCCTCGGCGGTGCTGTTGCTGCCGGTGCCGGCCACCACGGCCCCTCGCGAACCTACGGCTGATTTCACCTCGCTGAACAGCCTCAGTTCCTCATCGAGGGTAAGAGTGGGTGATTCCCCGGTGGTGCCGACCACAACCAGACCCTCACTCCCGGAATCAATCAGGGCCAGGGCCAGCTTCCGGGCCTGCTCGTAATCAACGGCTCCGTTATCATCGAAGGGAGTCACCATTGCAGTCAGCAACCGTCCTATGTTTTCCATTTTCTACCTCCGGATGTGTTCATTCAGATTTAATGAGTTCTTCTGCAATCTGGATAGCGTTCAGGGCCGCCCCCTTGCGCAGGTTATCGGCTACTATCCACATCGCCAGCCCGTTTGGCTGGGAAGCATCCTGGCGGATGCGGCCGACGAAAACCTCGTCAGTGCCGACCGCCGACCAGGGCTGGGGGTAAAGACTGATAACCGGGTCATCCAGCACTTTAACTCCCGGGGCCTGGGAAAGAACATGGCGCGCTTCATCGGGTGCCATCGGCCGGGTAAATTCAGCGTGTACGGCTTCACTGTGCCCGGTAAATACCGGAACCCGTACGCAGGTGGCCGAAACGGCTAGCTCAGGAGCGTGCATTATTTTTCTGGTCTCCTCCAGCATCTTCCACTCTTCCCTGGTATACCCGTTGTCCATGAAAACATCTATCTCCGGCAGTATGTTAAAGGCAATCTGGTGGGGGAAAACATGGGGAACGGTGCTTTGCCCCTCCAATATCTGTTTTGTCTCCGTGACCAGTTCTTCCACAGCGGACGAACCGCCCACTCCGGATACCGCCTGGTAGGTATCTACGATAATCCTTTTGATGGGATTAATTTTATGGAGGGGATAAAGGGCCACCACCATCTGAATCGTGGAGCAATTGGGGTTGGCAATTATCCCTTTATGTTTCCTGATGTCCCCGGCATTAACCTCCGGCACCACCAGCGGCACGACCCGCTCCATCCTGAACGCGGAGCTGTTGTCTATCACGACGGCCTTTGCCTGGGCAGCCATGGGTGAAAAGTGACGGCTAACTTCGGCTCCGGCTGAAAACAGAGCGATATCGATATCCTCGAAAGACTCCGAACTGGTCTCACGGACCTCAATTTCCTGGTGGTTGACAAACATCTTCTTCCCGGCCGAGCGGTCGGAGGCAAAAAGACTTATTGATTCCATTGGAAAATTGCGTTGTTCCAGGATTTTAATAAATTCGTGGCCGACAAGTCCGGTAGCTCCGACAATAGCCACTCTATGCCCCTTCATGATTTCCCTCCCTATAAGTTAAGCAGGGCATCCAGGCCGTAGATAAATCCCTGATTTTTGGCTACTTCCTTGACGGCCAGCATCACGCCGGGCATATAACATTCCCGGTTGATAGTATCATGCCGGATACTCAGCGTCTGTCCTGAAGCTCCCAGGATTACTTCCTGGTGGGCCATAAGGCCGGGAAGTCTGACGCTGTGGATAGAAACGCCCTCCACGTCAAGCCCGCGGCTCGCCTGTACTTTCCCTCCGTCCGGAGGTCTGGTGAACGGTTTTCCCCTGGCTTCCGCCATTGATTCAGCGGTGGATTTAGCCGTCCCTGAAGGAGCGTCCGCTTTCAGGTGGTGGTGGAGTTCTATTATTTCAGCGGAGTCCATATATCTGGCGGCAATTTTGGCCAGGTGCATCATCAGCACGGCTCCCAGCGCGAAGTTCGGCGCCACTACCGCCCCGATGTTATTACTTTTAGTCAATTGCTCTATCTCTCCAACCTCATCAGCGGAGAGACCGGTAGTCCCGATCACCAGGTTTACGCCTTTGGAGGCGGCCTGGCGGGCCGCCGGCATGGTAGCCCCGGCGATGGTGAAATCAATCATGACATCGGCCGGGCACGTATCCAGAATCGCGTTCAAATCAGCTGAAACCGGCACGTTTCCCGAGCCGTCCGGCAGGGGAAGAGAGTTTCCTGCAGCTTTAATATCAACGGCGCCTGCCAGTTGAGTATCTGGGTCTTGTGATACAGCCGTGACCAGTTCTTTGCCCACCTTGCCCAACGCGCCGTGAATTATTACCCTAATCGGTTCCACGATGTTACTCCTCGGCGTTAGAAGCGCCGTCTGTCCTGAGGGGGCCGGGAGCGCTGGGGAGGTCTGCTGTCACTCTGCGACCTGAAAGGATAGTTTGCTGACGGTGGGCTGTCCGGCTTGTCCGTTTCCGGTTGGTAATCCGGGTCAAGCACTGCTCTCCGGGACAGGTTTACCCGGCCCAGATTATCTATTTCTATTACTTTAACCGTAACCTCATCACCCACTTTTACTTCGTCTTCCACATTAGCCACCCGGTAACCAGCCAGTTCACTGACATGAACCAGCCCGTCCTTGCCGGGTAAAATCTCTACCATGGCTCCGAAGTTCAGAATACGGGTCACTTTTCCCGTATAGATGCCCCCTACCTCGGCCTCCCTGGTCAGGCCTTCAACCATGGCGATAGCCTTACGGGCCGAAGCCTCATCGGTCGAGCCGATGAGCACAGTGCCATCGTTATCAATATCAACGGTGGTCCCGGTCTCTTCCGTGATGGACCTGATTGTCTTACCCCCCGGACCGATGACGGCCCCGATTTTATCAGGGGGAACGGATAACTTGTACACCCTCGGTGCATAGGGACTCATCTCTGTGCGAGGGGTTTCTATGGTCTGGGCCATTGCATTCAGAATAAAGAGGCGGGCCTCTTTGGCCTGGTTTAACGCCTCCTCCACTATTTTCACATCCACGCCCTTCAGTTTGGTGTCCATTTGCAGTCCGGTAATGCCTTCAGATGTACCGGCCACTTTAAAATCAACATCCCCGTAATAGTCTTCAAGGTCCTCGATATCGGTTAAAACGACATGATTTCCTTTGTCATCGGTAACCAGCCCCATGGCAATGCCGGCCACTGCCCGCTTGATGGGAATACCGGCATCCATCAAGGACAGGCTGCTGGCACAGACGCTGGCCATCGAAGTACTGCCGCTGGAACTGAGCACCTCCGAAACAAGCCTGACGGTGTAGGGAAAGTCCTCATCTTCAGGCATCACGGGTACCAGGGAGCGTTCCACCAGGGCGCCGTGACCGATTTCACGACGGCCGGGAGTGCCGATACGTCTGGCTTCTCCGGTAGAATACGGGGTAAAGTTATAGTGATGCATAAAACGCTTTTTCTCTTCAATCCCCAGGCCGTCCAACTGCTGTTCCTTTCGGGTCGAGCCAAGGGTAGTGATGGTCAGCACCTGCGTCTGGCCGCGGGTAAAGAGGCCCGAACCGTGAGTGCGGGGCAGAAGCCCCACTTCACTGCTTAAGGGGCGTACCTCGGTCAGACTGCGTCCGCTGATGCGCTCCTTTTTCTCCAGCAGGTTGGCCCTTATTTCAATCTTCATTTCGGCTTCCATGGCCGCCAAAATATCTTTTTCAGGATAGGTCTCGGCCAGGCTTTCCAGTAGTTCTGCCCTCACCACGGCCAAGGCCGCTTCACGGTCATTTTTATTGGCGTTACTCAGGGCCGGAACGATTTTTCCGGCAGCGATTTTCGCCACCGCCGAGACTACCTCCGGATTAGCTTCAATAGATTCAATCTCCAGCTTGGGCTTGGCGAATGCCTGGGCAATCTTTTCCTGGAGCTTTATAATATCCTGATTTGCTTCGTGGCCTAACTGGATTGCCCGGAGGACGATATCCTCAGGGGCTTCAGGGACTCCGGCTTCTATCATGGCTATCGCCTCTGAGGTACTGGCGACAACGATATCAAAACCACTCTCTTCAAGTTGGGCCAGGGTGGGATTTACTATCAGTTCATCATCGATATAGCCGACACGGACGGAGCTCACGGGCCCGGCAAAAGGCACCTGAGACATCATCAAAGTTACCGAGCTCCCGATGATGGCCAGAATAGTGGGATCGTTCTCATGGTCGGCGGAAAGCACGGTAATTACCAGCTGAATATCCCGGCGCCAGTTCTTGGGCAAAAGCGGCCTTATGGGACGGTCAGTCATCCGGCAGGCCAGAGTAGCCTCCTGGCTGGGGCGGCCTTCCCGGCGGATAAAACCACCGGGGATTTTTCCCACGGCGTAAAGTCTTTCTTCATAGTCTACCGTCAGGGGCAGAAAATCCACGCCCTCACGGGGTTTTTCACTGATACAGCAAGTAGCCAGGACCACTGTGTCCCCGTAAGTGAGGGTAACGGCCGCATTAGCCTGTCCGGCCAGTTTTCCCGTTTCAATTGTTAGTTTTCTACCTCCGACTTCACATTCAAAGGTCTGAGATTCTGTCAAAATATCTCCCGTCTATTAAGTTATATTTATTTTATTTCCGTAGTCCGAGCTGCTTAATCAGCGTGCGGTAGCGGTCAACGTTTTGGGTCACGAGGTATGCCAGCAGCCTTCTTCGCCTGCCCACCAGTTTAAGCAAGCCACGCTGGGTATGGTAATCATGCCGGTGGGCAACCATATGCCCGGTCAAGTGGTTTATTCTCTCGGTCAGCAGAGCCACCTGCACTTCCGATGAGCCGGTGTCTCCCTCTTCCCGGGCGTATTTTTCAATTATTTTCGTCTTCTGTTCCTTGTCCAAACCGTCTATCCTCTCTACTTTTTTGTTCGTGGTATTAAAGTCGATACGACATATCTAGCATAACATAAACAAGAAATTATAGCACAAAGCGTCACTGCTGTAAAAAGTGGTTTTTCTTGTATTTAGCTGGCTGGGTGGTTCGTACAAAGATTTCTTATTTTTTATTGTTTACCTCACCCCCTGACCCCCTCTCCTTGGCAAGGAGAGGGGGAATCTGAAGAGAGGGGGCTCCGCCCCCTCTCTAACTTACACTCCCCCTTCCCCTAATCTGGGGATGGGGTATATTGGGGGTTGGTGTTTGCACTAGTCTCTAAAAAGGCCCCAGGAAAAAATACAAACAGTACCTTTCCCTTTTTCTTGACCCGCCTGAAGGCAGCGTGTATATTGGAATCCGAACAGGAAATGCATATCGGTATTTGTCGTATCAGATTTCGTATACCGGAGAACGCCTCTCTCAAGGGGAAGCGGCGGGTAATAAAACCG
>JAZFUC010000213.1:0-3480 GCA_036446995.1 Dehalococcoidales bacterium
CTGGTTCAGGTGCTCTTTCTCTTCACCTATCAACCGGTCTACAACTTTCAAAACCCGCCTGGGAATACTGGACCGCATTCCTTCATAAAGGAGGATGGATTCTTTCTCATGGGTTATACCCAGGTCGATAGCTTCACGATCTGACGATATTCCCGTTAGTGCGGTGGCTCTCTCCCCGGTGAATATGCCAGATGCACGGAGGTGTTTGATATACTTGTACCGGTCATCACCGGCGGAGCCATTTTGTTCTGATTTATATTTACTGAGCTGGCCTTTCAGAGTAGTGAAAGTAGCTGCGTGTACACGTTCTCTATCCGCCAGACAGGTAAATATCTCACGGACCCTGTTATCTTTTGCCGCTGCGGCCATATTCCGGTAGAAGGTGTATCCGGTTTTCTCATTGACAATTGCTATTTCCATCACTCCTTCGCTAGGGACCTGGTTTAGCATCAGAAAACCTTTTCCGTGGCTGACTACACGTTCGGCAACCAAAATAATGACGAGCCCGGTGACCGCCATTTCCAGGTACAATACCCAATCTAATGGTTCAGAGATTACCACTTTATCCCATACCAGAATAAGGACAAGATGAACCATTACCCAGAGCAGCCCGGCAAGACCTATTGCGTGGGCCAGCAGCTCTTTAAAGTAAGATAAATCCTTGGTCATTCTAATCTCGGCGCGCTTTATTAAATTCCGGATAATGCCATAGTGGTGTTGGGTGCCCTTGTTGCTGGGTGTCCAATTCTTTATACCATCCGGCAAGTAAGAGCGTCTCTCCGTAATGTTACTTAATTTACTTGATGGAGATTTATTATTTCCCGGCTTTGAGTCTCTACCCCGGGGTAGTTGTTTGAATTGGTCATTCGGAATTTGTCCGGGCGCGGGGAGAGTGCGACTTCGTATCTCACTCAGTGTGGTGTAATCTGTTTTGTGGAACGCAGGTGGCCGGCCATGCCATGCAAAGTATGAGTTGAATTCACGCAAGAATATCTGGCAATATTATTGAAGCGATTATTGTCAGACTACCAGCCCTCGTTTCTGTAAATCGCCGATTATATCGCTGAGGCCAAGGGCTATGAGTCTGGTTCTGGTGGGGAATCCGGTTTCTACATCCCAACCGCGCAGCCGATAATATTCACTTTTCATCTCTTCGAATTCATTCCGGTCAAGTACAGTCCCCAATCTGGAGATGATTTTGCCATCCGGTCCGGGCATTATAGCATCACGGTTGAAGAAAACCTCTCCCTCTTCCAGGGGATGAGTAAAATAGTAGTCCAGTATCCTGTCCCCATTTCGTCCACCCCACCCCTGTCTCAGCAGTATTGCACGTTGTAAATTGAAAATTCTTTCTCCCGTACGGCAGAGCTCTTCCTCTCCTGTTTCTCTGCCGGTGATGATGGAATAAATCTGGCTTTCAAGGGCTGGATTACCCACGTGTCCGTCCGGATTCTCTGACGACGTAACGTTCATGGGCCAGTGGACATCACAGAGGATGAGACTTTCCTGGGCGTATGAGCGGTCCTGAACCTTTTTGGCTGCCAGCGCCTTACCTTCGTAAGTGGAGAAATCAACGGCCTTGTTGCCGCCCCAAAACCTGTCTGCGACCGTACGAAGGTCATCAGTCGAGAAAAAGGAGTCTTTGGCTCCCTCTGCCCAGCTGGTCCATGAAATCAGGGTATTCCCGCTTATTCCGTGAAGCTGAGACACCGGTTTTCTCGGTTCGGTTGCTAAAAGAAGAGCCGTTGTAAGAATTAGTCTGGGGTCATAGTCCTTGTTCTCATTTGTGCCCGTGGCGACAAATTTAGTCGCAAGTTCTTTCGCTTTTTCCCCCAGGGTTTCGGCGGCGGCCAGCGTACCCGAGGCAAGGACATCACCGAAACCTTCTCTGAACGCAATTTTACGAGTCAGCTCTTCTATGAATTCGACACTGCCTGCCCTGGAGAGAGGTAAACCCGTTTGTTCCTCATTCACCAGGCCCTGGCTGTAACACGCGACAAGCCAGGAGATTAAGGGCGCGATTACCGCCGCGTCCAGCCCGTGGGCATCACAGAGCCTGGTTGCCATCAGCGGTACTTCGTTCCATTCACCGAAGTAGTCCATAGCTTCTTCCCGGTAAACAGTAGCCGCCTGACAAAAAGACTTGAAACGCCGGCCATTTTCTCCTCTGTATGATTGCCGGGAACAGCCTACCCCGCACCCGTAACAATTTTCTTGAACTGTGAGGCCGGGCACTACCCAGGGAGACGGAGCATCAAAGGTCGAACCTCTTATCTGTTTCACCAGCTTTTTTATCTGCTCCAGTTTCTCGGGATGGGCTGCTTGCAGTCTTCTGTTGCCAGCAACCGCAATAGCTTTGAGATTTTTGGAACCCATGACACTCCCGATTCCTCCCGAGACGGAAGCGCCGCCATCTGCCAGGGCGGTAGCATAGACCACCCGGTTCTCGGCTGCCGGACCAATAGAAAGGATACTTACCCCTTTTCCCAGTTCCTCTCTTATCATTTCCGCCGTGGCAAAAGCCGATAGACCCCACAAAGCGGAAGCATCCTTCATCTCCACAGTGCCGTCATGAATATATAGATAAGCCGGTTTTTCCGCCTGGCCCTTAACGGCAAGGGCGTCATATCCGGCCTGTTTCAATGCCGGACCCCACTTGCCGCCCAGGTTGCCGTAGGAAAAAGCCTCGGGATTATGGATGGGTGATTTGCCGCAAATTACCCATCTGCTTCCTGCCAATCCCATAAACCCCGTGACTGGTCCGGTTGCGTAAATCAGGCAGTTTTCCGGGTCAAAGGCGCCTGCCCGGGTGGGGACCATATCCCAGAACAGCTTGGCGGCAATACCTCTTCCTCCAATGAACCTGTCGGAATAACCGGACGTCGCTATCTCGGTGGACTTTCCATCTGAAAGGTCTGTTATCAGAATTTTACCGGCATATCCGAATTCGCCCATGATACCCCTCTAGTCTCAGACATTTATTGTAAAAATATAATGAGTGTGTACGGCCTGACCATATGGGATTAAGCGGAACTTTGGTGTTCCCATGATAAAAAGGCAAGTAATAGCAGGCCTTCCCGGTTAAGGGGTGTATTTCCCGGTCAGTTGGGGAGTCGTCCCCTCCAGTTGCTTCTGCTGGCGGTCCGACCGGGTCTCCCTGGCCCAGGTTCGCTTCAGGCTATCCTTCACCCGAATGTGTAACCGACCTAACCCTTCTGTTTCAATCTCGATTTGGTCTCCGTCCTGGAAGGGGTTCAGACCGCCGTGATTGGTGCCGGTAGCGACGATATCACCCGGCTCCAGGGTATGAATGGAGGTAATCCATTCAATGCACCGTGGAATCTGGTGAGCCATGTCATCTGTGTTGTAATTCTGCATCAGCTGACCGTTATTCCAGAGCCGAACCTGAAGTTTGTGGGGGTCTGGCACCTCATCAGCCGTCACCAGATAAGGGCCAATGGGGGCGAATGTATCCCGCGA
>JAZFUC010000214.1:0-4260 GCA_036446995.1 Dehalococcoidales bacterium
GGTTGTCTCTGAATTACCCACTGATGCCTTGACCCGGTTAAACACCGGTATTAACGGGGATGAGAGGACAGCCAATAATCCCGTTATCACGGCTGATTTTGTTAAAAAGTCACGTCTGGTTAATCCCTTGTTTTTACCCAAAACTCATCCTTTCTTAATTAAAAGTCAGAAATTGCTGCCGGTATGAAAACAAATATTTAACGAACTATTCCGTTTATAATCAAGCGGGCGCCTGGAGACATCTGATTCCAGTATAAATAGTAAGCAAGGTTTTTACATTAGTAATAACTCGTGTTTTCAACCGGGTAGTAATGCGCATAAGGTGATTTGGACAGTCATTGCTGAGTTTTAAACCGCACTTTTTAGGCCAGACTTTTACCAGCAGTAGAAGAATCTAAAGTGCAGTCGCTCAGGAAATGAGAAACAGAAGGGGCCGGTGCAATGCACCGGCCCCTGTTATGGCAAAGAATATCCGGGCTATTCCGGAAGTGTCTGGGCGTACCCCAGCACGTCAACCGCATCTTGAGTGCTCCAGCCTGATTTCACGCCTGAAGGCATAGCGCTGGCGGGTTGACCGAACCTGATTTTATGGAGGGTCTCCCAGGGGTTGCCATTGGCAATTGCGCCTACTCCCGCATCATCGAAGACAAGTGTTTTACCATCCGCGCCATGACAGACAGCGCAAGTACTGTTATAGAGTTTCTGCCCGTTAGCCAGGTCAGCCCCGATTACTTTCTTGGTTGAGTAGTTAATATAGGTAGTATCGTTTATCAAACCTTCACTGAGAAAGTCCACCAGATTTCCCAGCGCTTCATCGCTGAGCACTCCGGATAAGTCATGACGGTAATCAGCGCCGCCGATAAGAATATCCAGAAGGTCAGCCTTGCTCTTGGTTAAAGAAGCGTCATAAACACCGGGGAAGCCGGTTTTATGAGAACCTCCTGAATAAGCACCCCCAACACCTTTATAGTCCCAGCCGTGACATTCCTTGCACCGCCAGGTGGTTGAGCCGCTCCTGGTATTAATGTCCTGCAAAATCCAGAGGGGGTTATCCTCTGTTGGTTCCGTGGCTCCAGAATCTATTTTCCACCATTTGTCATACAGCAAACCGCCGCTTACAATACTGGAAACACTGGCCTTGGGTTGATCAGCAGCCGTTCCGGCCGGTCCCTCTGGACCCGTGGGCCCCTGGGGTCCCGCAGGCCCCTCAGACCCTGCACAGGCTGCCCCCACAATTAGCGCCCCCACCAGCAAACAGCCGGCCAGAAGTAATTTCTTCATAACATATCCCTCCTTTTTATTTAATTGACCCTTCTACTAACAAATAACTGCTTGTAAATAGCCTCTTTTTTACCTATACTTAATATAAAATAATCTGGTGGACTAAAACATCCGAATAAACCCTCATTTCAATACAGGTATAAACACCTGTCCGCCGGTTCAAACCTCCGATTTATCAGGATGGTAATAAACAGGACTACGGAGATAAAATGGACCAGATACGAATTCTCCTGGCAGATGACCACCCACTGGTAAGTGAAGGAACGCGCCGTATTCTGGAACAAAACCCCCGGCTTACTATTGTTGGTGATGCCGATAACGGCGAAGATGCCCTGGAACTGGCCAAAAGTCTCCAGCCTGATGTAGCTATTCTGGATATTCGCATGCCCAAACTTAACGGGATTGAAGTAGTTAAAAATATCAAGGATTACTCCCCGGACACAAAAACACTGATACTGACCGCCTATGACGATGACGATTATATTCTGGCCTTGATGGAGGCAGGGGCAACGGGATACCTGCTGAAAACATGCCGGCCGGAAGAGCTGATTGATGCCGTGGAACGCGTCCACCTGGGCAACACAGTCCTGGACCCGGCCATTATGGCAAAAGTCACCCACCTCTGGGCAAACTACCGTGATAAACCGGCCAATCAGCTCACCACACGGGAGCATGAGATTCTGGAACTGGCTGCAGAAGGTCTCCGGAATAAGACCATTGCCGAGCAACTGAACATTAGTATCCGCACGGTGGAGGGGCATTTTAATAACATATTCGCGAAGTTACAGGTAAACTCAAGGGTAGAAGCCATTCTATTCGCCGTTTCCCAGAATATGGTGAAGCTAAATGCAAAAAGGGAAGATATGAGATGAGTGTATCCCGTGACGGGGTGACATCTTCCGGAGGTACCCTCCTAAAAAGACTCATAGCCTGGTCAACCCGCTCGACACATTATTTGTACCGCTACCGCCCCAGATTCCACGAGCGGGCTTTCTGGGTAGTCCAGGGCCTGATAATTGTCATCGCCGTTATGCATGATTATGGTGAATCTGTAGGGTTGTTAACCCAATTAGGCGCGCTATATTTCTTAACTCTCAGTCTGTTTTTCGTCCCACTGGTGTACGCCGCGCTTCATTTCGGCTTCGTCGGTTCTCTGGCTACGGCGATGTGGGTAATGATTGTCACCATCCCGGATTGGCTCTTTTGGCACCATGCCCTGGATGAGAGGTTGGGAGTAATTCTGTCTTTGGCAATAGTGAACGGTCTGTCTATCTTTGTCGGCCAACGTATAGACCGGGAAAAGACTGCCCGGCAAAATGCCGAATCATCGGGGGCCGCCTTAAAGGTCTCCGAGATAAAATACCGAAATCTTTTCGAGTCCAGCCCGGTGCCTGTACTTGTTCTTGATTCCACAGGCGCCATCCTGGAGACCAACCCAGCGGCAAACCGACTCTTTGATATACAAATGAAGACCGGTCAGAAAGGGCACCTTACCGACCTGATAGGCGAGCGAAATGCCCGGAAACTCATCGACTCACCCGAAGCCGACGAACAGAGTGCGGAAACTTTTTCTATTAAACTGGATGACGGCTCGAATATCCGTTTGAAACCGACTCTCACCCAACTGGTTGACGGACAGGACGATACCGTAATCCAGGCCGTACTCCGGGATGTAACGGATGAGTATAACCGGCAGGTCGGCCTGAGAGAATACGCGGCTTCTGTCACCCGTACCCAGGAGGACGAAAGGCAGCGGATTGCCCGCGAGCTCCATGATGAAACAATCCAGTCTCTGATTCTGCTCTGCCGCCAGCTGGACAGCGCCGAGACTTATGGCGAAGACCTGCCTTTATCCGTTACAACCGAGTTGTCCGAAGCCAGAAAAACAGCTGCGAGCGTGGTAACGGGCCTCAGGGAATTTACCACTTCCCTGCGGCCTCCTGCCTTGGATGACCTGGGGATTATTACCGCCATACGACGTCTGGTACGGGAGCATAAAGACCGGTCCGGAATAGACACGCGGTTAGAGGTATCAGGAGAGTACCGGAAAATGACATCCGATACGGAACTGGGTATTTTCCGTATCGCCCAGGAAGCGTTGTCTAATGCGGCCCGGCACTCGGGAGCCACTGGAATTACGGTCATCCTGTCCTATACGGAAACCGAAGTCAAGCTGGAAGTGAGCGATAACGGGACCGGATTCAGCCTGCCTTCCGCCACTACGGATTTCACGACTACCCCTCATCTGGGGATTATCGGAATGCAGGAGCGGGCCGGTTTGTTCGGAGGCAAATTACGAATTCAGTCCAGTCCCGGCACCGGCACGAAGGTAACCGCATCTGTTCGCATCTCCGGGACATTGGCGGAAATATCCGACTCTCCGGCTGACATCTAACTGCTTTCACGCCCGCAACAAAGTCTTTTTTTCAAAAGGAACGTTTGTACCATATCAACAAAACGACAGTATCGTTGGGATAAGCTGTCCTGGTAGCCAACAGCCGCTGCCCCCCGGAGATAGAGAGGAAAGAAACAAATAAGTTGGGAGACATTGAACCTCATATCCTTGCAACAATCGCCTTCGAGAGGGGGACCAAGGGGGTGAGGTCAAGTAAATACAATAAACTCCTTGCTTTACATCTGCCGCAGGCACTCAACCAGGGCATCGGTGTGCTCCGGTTTGCCCACGCTGATACGGATATAATTCTGGAGCAAGGACTGGTCAAAGTAACGGACCAGGAAACCCTTCTCCTCCAGCCGCTGTTTAAGCTGCCCGGCTTCCCCTTTCAGCACCTGGCAGAGGATGAAATTAGCCTGGCTGGGGTAGGTCCGCAGCCAGGAGATATCTTTCAGCTCCCCGAGAAGTCTTTCCCGCTCGGCGACAATCAATTTCACCTTGTCCATCAGGTAATCGATATCTTTAAGTGATTCCTCCACGGCCACCAGGGCGGCCACATTTACATTGTAGGGAATCTTGGTCTT
>JAZFUC010000215.1:0-7339 GCA_036446995.1 Dehalococcoidales bacterium
CCCTCGGCGAAGAGGGTCTGGATAAGGCCTTCCTCGATGAAGGCGTCCAGCACCTTCTTGAGCGATGGCCAGTAGAACTTATCGAACTGCGCCTGGGACATCCAGCCGTCGGCCCCTTTGTGCAGGGGGAACATGACCATAAAGGCGTTATCGATGTTGGGCGACTTGAGGACGTTGTCAATGGTGATATCGGTGATAACGTCGAGCGCCTTGAGGAGCTTGTCCGGGCGGCGGAACATGTCTTTCATGATATTGGTTGTGCCCCGCAGGGTATCGCCGAGGGTATCGAAGGGGGCTTTGGCGAAAGACCCGAAGGTGGAGGGAAACCCGTAAGTTCCCCCCATTCCCATATACTGGAAAAAACCGGCGCTGTTTTTCTGGAAGGCCTCGCCGGCATCGAGCATTTTATGGAGCATCTCGCGGACCGGAGGCATGGCCAGAGGCATCAGGTTGCCGACATGAACGTTCTCCGTGATTTCGGTGAAAGGCCGGAACATGCGGAAACCTTCAAAGGCGCCGAAGACCCGGGGCAGGTATTTACGCAGCCAGAAATCGGACGGGTCCCGGATGAGGTCGTCATACTCATCGTCGGTCATGTATTCCCCCTCGATATACTGCCACCCGGGGGCTTCATTGGGCAGGCCGTGTCCCGGCCAGGAGTAGAGTTTATAATCGAGGATTTCCAGGGCCTGGCCGGACATAGCCATGGGCATTGAAAACAGCTCCAGTTCCTGGCTGTACTTATCGTTGAATTTCATCGAGGCCTGGCGGGCTTTATCCGGCTCGTAAAAAGCGGTGTGGGTGTTCAGGCCGGCCATTTGCAGGGGCAGAATACCGGCTGAAATGCTGATGGGGACCCGGTCCGGTTCGCGCAGATTGTAGACATCGAGAAGGCGCTTGACCCTGATATTGAAATTCTTCTCCGCTTCCGGGCTGATGAATTTCACATTCTGGCCGGATTTTTTGAAATTCTCCAGCCTGTGGGCGCGTCTCTGTTCGGCGGTCATTTCCGACCAGTTTTCAGGTTTGTCTGACATGATACTACTCGTACTCCTTCCGATATTTTGGGGCGTTAGCGGTCAGTTGAATTCCCTGGGTTGCCTTTTCCTGGTCATACATTGGTGTGCGGTCATTCAGTCCATAAAGAGAGAGCGGCAATCTGGCTGCTCACAATTGCTGCGTTCCCCCTGTTTTTCTCTTTTGCCGGGTTTGATTGTAACGGTAATTATCGCAATTATTTCAAGGCCAGTCAAATCAGATTCATCAGCACCATCGCGAATAATAACCCGAACATTGCCAAACTGGGACTCTTGTAAGCTATTTAATTACTTCATTTCTCACCACCGCCGGGTGTTTTATCCTTTCCTATCGTTCTGATGGATAAGAATTTGCAAATTATCCGGATAAACGAGATAATTATCATATATGACCGAATTTCTCTGAAATAGAAAGTAAATCAATTAACAGTTGACCGTCTCCTGAAGCAACAAAACACCCTTCTAACGGTAGTTGTGACAAGCCGGTTTGAAATAAGAAAGTAAGAGGCACAGGTAATATGGAGATGGAATTTGATAAGGCCTGCCAGCTGGCGGAACGCATCATTGACAACGTTGAGCAGGTAATAGTCGGTAAGACTGAAGCGGTGCGTCTGGCGGTAACAGCTCTAATCAGCAAAGGACATTTGCTTATTGAAGACGCGCCGGGAGTCGGCAAGACGATGCTGGCCCGCAGTATTGCTAAATCAATAGACTGCACTTTTAAACGCATCCAGTTTACCCCCGATATGCTGCCCGGTGATATTACCGGAGTTACCGTTTACAATCAAAAAACAAACGATTTTGAGTTCAGGGCCGGTCCCATCATAGCTCAGGTGGTACTGGCCGATGAAATAAACCGGGCTACGCCCAAGGTACAGTCGGCTCTGCTGGAACCCATGGAGGAGGGGCAGGTTACGGTTGATGGCGTTACACACATGATGCCCACCCCTTTTCATGTATTGGCCACTCAAGACCCGATTGAGTACGAAGGGCTTTTCCCTCTCCCGGAGGCGCAACTGGACAGATTTCAACTGCGTATCAGCATCGGCTACCCTTCTTCTGCCGATGAAGTGGTAATTATGGAAAAGCAGCAGTATGTTCACCCCATAGAAGCGCTCAAACCGGTGGCTGATGCTGCCACGATTACGGCGCTCCAGGAAACAGTCAAGACGATTTTTGTGGACGACCTGATAAAAAAATATATTGCCGCTCTGGTGAACGCAACCCGTCACCATAATTCCATCTATCTCGGCTCGTCTCCCCGCGGTTCACTGGCCCTGTTTCGCAGTTCCCAGGCACGGGCGTTGATGCAAGGTCGTGACTTTGTCCTCCCGGATGACGTCAAGGCTTTAGCCGACCCGGTCCTGACTCACCGGTTAATCCTCCCTTCAACAGACCGGGCCATGGATAGAAGCGGGCAAAATAGCATAAATGAGATTCTTGAGACCGTTCCCGTGCCGGGAGCTATCGCCGGTCGATAAGATAAACCGGATTCTCAGCATCAGGCAGGTAACTATATCCCATGAAAAGCCGTGAAGATTAAAGTACTTATTATACCCGTTATCCTCCTGATAATGGCTCTGGCCACGGGTTTCATTCTGCTTTTGAACCTGTTCGTCGTTTCAGTGCTGATACTGCTGGTTGGATACGTATGGACGGTCACAGGTATCAGGGGTATCTCCGGTCAGGTGGAGGATATATCAGGCCACCATCAGGTAGGCGAACGGTTCATTGAAAAGACAACCGCAGTCAATAACAGCGGGCTGCCCAAGCTCCTCGTGCAGATTGAAGAAGATACTGATATGCCGGGGCATCAGAACACGGCGTTCTTTAATCTGGCGCCGAGAGGTTCTTATAGCTGGCAGACGGATGTTTATTGCCAGAGACGGGGAATGTACCACCTGGGGGCACTCAAGGCGACGGTCTCGGGACCCTTCGGTTTTTTCTCCTCCAGCCGTAGTTTCGGCATTCCCCAAAGTCTATTCGTCTACCCGGCTACACTGGAATTACCCCATTTCCAGATCTTGTCACGCAACGACCTGGGGCGTGGTTCCAACCAGTGGCTGGCAAGTGAATTGGGTCCGGGGGCTGCCCGTGTCCGGGAATATTCGGTTGGCGATACCCTCAACCGCATCCATTGGCGGAGCACGGCCCACGCCAGAAAACTGATGGTAAAGGAATTCGATGCCGACCATTCCAGTTACTCCATGAAAAACCTCTGGATTGTACTGGATATGAATCAAGATTCGCAGATAGCCAGCCAGGATGGCGGTACGGAAGAAACCGGGGTAACCATTGCCGCCTCACTGGTGAAAAAATACATCGATGAAGAAAAAGAGGTCGGCCTGATAATGTCCGGCGATGCTGCCGAGGTGTTCCCGCCCAGGACGGGCGGCCCCCATTACTGGGGTATGCTGAAGGCCCTGACCCTGATAAAGGCGACTGGCAAATTGGCCATTGACCAGTTGCTGACGACCAAGATTGAACTGTTCGGAGATAATCCGGTTGTTATTGTTATCACTTCCTCGGCCAACGAAAGGCTAGCTGCAACCCTCCGTCAAATCAGGAGCCGGGGAGCCGTGATTGTGACAATATTGCTGGATTATAACCTTAGCGGCGAAGGGGGCGGGACTCTAAAAGGGGCCGGTAATCTTATCTCAAGCGGGTTCCAGGTCTATACCATCAGGCCGGGGGACCTGATAGATAGAGCCCTGGACAGCCGGGCCCATATCCCCACAGCCAGAAATAGCGGAGATATTGTGTAGAAGATGTCATGGCGGACATGGGAGGAGTCAGGGAAGTGAGAATTTACGAGTGCTAAAACTTAAATTACGGGCATTGGCCGGTAACTGGCAGGAATGGGGAAGCATAGTACTGCTTTTTCTGGTTTTTGCTATCGTAATCAGGTCCGTTGAGCAGGCCCAATGGATTTCACCCCAGCCGTCTTTAATAATCATTCTGCTCCTGGCCATAGGGTGCGGCTGGCTGGCCGCTAAAACCGGGAAATCCGGTTTAATAGTGTATCCCCTGTTATTTGTTATCAGTTTCGGAGTGATTCTGTGGCAGGCTTTCCGGCTTTTACCGCCCGCGGGAACGGAATCAAGGCTTGACCAGTTACTGGTATCCCTGCAGACCTGGTCGCAGGCAGGCATTCTACTGGAATCCGGTGAAAGTACCCTCCATTTCGCAGTTTTTCTGCTTGTTATTACCTTTATTACCGCTTTCATTGCCACATTATTTCTGCTGAAGAAAAGGAACGCCTGGATAGCCGTTTTTTTCAGCGTCTCCATTATCCTGGTTAATTTAAGCAATCTATCCGCGCACCACTATACCTACTTCTATTACTGGATATTTGCCGTTCTGCTCCTGGTGGGTCTGACCAGTTTAATAAAGCAGAACCACCGGTTTAAGCAAAAAAGCCTCAGTTACACAAGTACCGGGCTAAAGTATTTTGTACTGACGGTTTTATTTCTTTCCGTTCTTGTTACCTCCCTGGCCTGGTTCACGCCGGAAATCAGGGTCAGCCGGGTCGAGAGGTTGATGAACACCGATATACCCTGGCGGGCAAATGTAGAGAATTTCCTGATGGACTTTTTCGTGGCCGTTCCCGGCAAACAGATTATATTAAAGAGTGATGACCAGGGTGAGTTACTTTTTGGTAACTCATCATTTGATGAAGGCAGAAATTTAAATTTTATTATCAATTCTGAACGCCCCTCTTACTGGCGAATGCGCATGTATGACAAATACACCCCTTCCGGCTGGTTCAACAGTGATATTTCAGAAGGAAACGGCGAAGGGAAAATCCCGGGAAGCGACATTTATACGACCTTAAAAAGAACTGAGATGACCTATACGGTGCTGCCTCAATTAAAGACCGATGTCGTGCTCCTGTCAGGCGAATATATCTCCTCCAGCCTGGACACTTCCGTTCAGACCCTGGCTCTGATGAGTTTCAGTATTGACCTGGAGTCATCTTCAGAAGACGCTTCACTGCCGGATGACATAGTCTCCCTGGCCCGGTTGATAAGAGAGGAACGGGAAACTAATGGTGGGTTCGGGATTGACGATATTGACAGGCGCATGCCTCAGGGCTTGATTTTAACCGGAGTTAACGGCTTTTCCGATGACTCCATCACGGACGGTTCTCCGTTAACCACTATTGAAGTAACCAGGCAGAATCCGGCGATTATCAACACAGTGGCCGTCAAAACAGCCCGATTCCTCAAGGCGGAACAGTCCTATTCAGCCAGAACCAGTATCAGCCTGGCGACAACTGAGGATATGTCTGAGGCTGGAAACGATTACCCCAGCTGGGTGACTGACTATTATCTTCAGCTACCCGAGACCCTTCCTGAACGGGTGCGGTGGCTGAGTAATATGCTCACCTTTGACAAAGAGACAGCTTATGACAAGGCCATAGCCATCCAGAGTTACCTGACCCGAATTGCCTACAGCAATGAAGTTAATGCTCCACCGGAAGGGGCCGATGGGGTGGACTACTTCCTGTTCTCCGAACAAACGGGCAATTGTGTTAATTTTGCCTCCAGCATGGCGGTACTGCTCCGGGTTGCCGGTGTTCCGACCAGAGTTTCGGTGGGTTACGCACCCGGTGAACGGGATGAGACCAGCGGGAATACCGTTCTCCGGGACAAACAGAGGCATGCCTGGCCGGAGGTATATTTCCCCGGTTACGGCTGGATAATATTCGAGGCGACTCCTTTCAGGGACAGGGAGCTAGAGGGAATATCATTTACCGGTAACGAGGTTATTGACGACTTTGACCAGGCATTAATGATGATCGAGGGTATTGACTCAGGTATAACTGTGGATGGAAGTAATGCGCCCGTCCGAAAGAACACTTCCATCAGTCCGCTGGGATTAATTATCGGTATTATTTCGGGCGTGGTCCTGATATTTTTAATACGGGCGGTTTTTTCCCGCCTGCTTCAGCCTTCATACAGGCCGGGTTATGCTTCAAGTCTTTACCGGAGAATGTGCTTCCTCGCCTCACTGGTTAACCTGAAACCGGAACCCCATCAAACACCATTGGAATACTACGCAGTCCTGGCTTCAGAATTTCCCTTGAAAGCAAAGGCGTTTGATAATATCGTGCAGCATTATGTGGTGACCAGGTTCAGTCGCAGAAAGGGATTGACCTTTTTTCAGACCCGCACTCTGAAACGGTCCTGGCAAGAGATATACCCCGTCTTTATAAAACGTTTTTTCCATTTGGGATAAACAGGAGACAGGGATGGCTCATTTCCGCAAGACAGAGGCGAAACAATAGTTCCAGTTTTAAAAAGTGATTACGCCATTAAAGGCACTTCAGAGTTTCATCGAAATTATAATAATGATTCGTTTATTATTATCCGGTTACCCTCTGGATGACCGCCGCAGCGTCGGAAACAGGCCTTGTTTCAGCATGCCCAATCTCGAAAGCCGGAGCTAAAAGCGCTTCAATTTTCTGGACAGAATCTGTGTCTACAACAATGTAAACCGTGTGGGCCGGGGCGTCAACCCAGGCACCAACCAGCTTCACCCCGAGCTGTTCTGCGCCGGACATCACTTTACCAAATGTGGCCTTGGCTTTTTCCGGGTCGTGGTATGGGCATGTCTCCGGTGTGTGCGTATGAGTTATATGAAACAGCATTATAGTTATCCCCCTTTTTTCCTCCAAGTATACGGATTGAGAGATAAGGAAGTCATAAAATTAGACCGGAAAAAGTTACAAAGATATACCATTATCCGGTAAAGAAATCGGAAGGGAACTTTCAATACTTGACAATACCTGGTGTTCTTGGCAAAATGTGGCACCATAAGCAAAATAGTGGGTTGACAATATTATTCAGGCTAAGGCGAGGGCAGTCTGTTAACAACTGGAAAAGGAGGAACATATGGCCAAAATTTTATACTACGGTACTAATGGCTCGGAGAACCCTACCAAATCGGTATTTCCTTTCATTCTGGCCAACGGGGCCGTGGACGCTGGTCACGAGGCGGAGATTACCCTGTTCGGGGACGCGGTCGTCCTGATGAAGGATGCGGTGGCTAACGCAGTGGTTCCCGTGGGCTGGCCTCCATTTAAGGACATACTGGCTACAACGATTAAGAACAAAATACCCATTCATGTTTGAGGGGGCTGTTCTACCGCCCGTGGGGTGGCTGAAACAGACCTTACCGGCAAGAATGCCGTGTTTACTAATCCCAAGGCGACTGCTGAACTCACCGTCGCCGCCGACAGAGTGGTCTCGGTTTAAATCAGTAACAGGCTGCCCTCGCCTTATTCTGAAACCGTCTGG
>JAZFUC010000216.1:0-2408 GCA_036446995.1 Dehalococcoidales bacterium
GCCTCCACCCCCCTGCTGCTGCTGGCCGGGCAGATAAACAGGCCCGCCCTGGGCAAGAACCAGGGGGTCCTCCACGAAGTTACCGAACAACTGGACCTTTTCCGGCCCATTACCAAGTGGGTCAAGCGGGTGATGGAGGTCAGCGATATCCCTGACTCCTTGCAGGAAGCGATGCGCCAGCTCACCACCGGCAGACCCCGCCCGGTCGAGGTGGAAATACCCTTCGACCTCTGGGCTGAAAAAGCCGATGTGGAGATTAAACCGAGAGAGGCAGAAAAAGAAGAGCCGCTTAACCGCACTCAAATCAAAGAAGCCGCCGCCCTGCTGAGCAAGGCAGAGCGGCCCCTGATATGGTCCGGCGGCGGCGTTATCACCGCCGATGCTTCGGAAGAACTGACCCGGCTGGCCGAACAGGTTAATGCCCCGGTGCTGATGACCCCGGAGGGGAAAGGGGCAATGGATGCCCGGCATCCCCTGGCGGCCCTGAATGTTCCCTACCCGGTCAACACGATACTGCAACAGGCAGACCTGATTATCTGCCTGGGCAGCCGCTTCTTCCCCCGGTTCCGGGTCAAGGAGAACGGGCCGGGAACGCCCCGGTTTATCCAGATAGATATAGACCCCGAAGAAGTGGGACGGAACTGGAAACCCGACCTGGGGATTGTGGCCGATGTCCGCCCGGCCCTGGCCGCCCTCCTTGAGGAACTGCCCGAAACCGGCAGCAGCCGCTGGGAAGCGGCCGAAATCAAGGAGTTTAACACCGCCATTATGGCCAGGCTGGAGGAAGCTATTCCGGTACAGACAGCCATCCTCAGGGATATCCGGGCGGAACTGGACGATGATTCTATAGTCATTCCCGGGGTGACTAACCTGGGCTACTGGGCCCACGAAATCTACCCCGTCTACAAACCGCGGACTTACCTGACCTCTTCCTACTTCGTAACCCTGGGTTATGTTTTCCCCACCGCTCTCGGCGCCAAGCTGGGCAATCCCGACAAGCAGGTGGTAGCCCTGAGCGGTGACGGCGGCTTTCTCTTCACCTCCTCGGACCTGGCTACCGCCGTCCAGTATGGTATTAATGTGGTTACCATCATCTTTAATGACAATGTTTACGGGGCCACCTACCGGATACAACAGAATAATTATGAGAGCCGCTATATCGGCACGGAACTGGTAAACCCTGATTTTGCCGCCTACGCGGAATCATTCGGCGCCCGCGGCATAAAGCTGCCCGACCATAAAGACCTCAGGGGCGCTCTCCGTTCGGCCCTGGCTGAAAAAGGCCCGGTGGTAATCGAGGTGCCGACTCCGAATATGCCTACGCCCTGGGAGGTACTCTAATTATGGAGACTGTAATGGACGATAAAACCGTTGAAAGAATAAAAGAGGTCTGTAACCGTGTCCAGGTAAATGTCGAAAAGGTAATCATCGGCAAGGCCGAGGCGGTGGAACTGGCCATTGTCGCCCTGCTTTGCGAAGGGCATATACTAATAGAGGACGTGCCAGGTATCGGCAAGACGATGCTGGCCAAATCCCTGGCCCGGTCACTGGACTGCAGTTTCCGGCGCATCCAGTGCACCCCTGACCTGCTGCCCTCCGATATTACCGGGACTTATATCTTTAACCAGAGGACATCGGACTTTGAATACCGGCCCGGCCCGATTGTGGCCCAGGTGGTACTGGCCGATGAAATTAACCGGGCAACCCCGCGCACTCAGTCGGCCCTGCTTGAAGCGATGCAGGAACGCCAGGTTACAGTCGAGGGTGAAACCCGGCCCTTGCCCCAGCCTTTCGTCGTCCTGGCTACCCAGAATCCAATCGAACTGGAGGGCACTTTCCCTCTCCCCGAGGCCCAGCTTGACCGCTTTCTGCTTAAAATAAACATCGGCTATCCCTCGACCGAAGACGACCGTGAGATACTGGCTCGCTACCGTCAGGGTGACCCCTTTGAAGAACTGAGTCCGGTGGTAACCTCAGACGAGCTGATTGAAATGCAGCAGGCCTGCCGCCAGATACATATCTCCGGGGATGTGGAAGACTACATCATTCGTCTTGTCCACGCCACCCGTGATAACGAAGCAGTGCAACTCGGGGCCAGCCCCCGGGGTATGCTGGCCCTTTACCGCTCCTCCCAGGCGCTGGCGGTGCTCAGGGGCAGGACCTTTGTCATTCCCGATGATGTGAAATACCTGGCTAATTTTGTGCTGATTCACCGGATTATCACCAAGGCGGATAGCCACCTGCGGGGACAGACGGCTGTCGCCACCCTGCAGGCGATTGTGGATTCCGTATCGGTTCCGGTCGAAGAGGAGGCTGGAACGGGGGAGGGCTGAGTAAATGATTGATTATGGTATTGAGCTCCAGCCTTATGAAGAAGAAATCCCCTCATCACGCCGGGTTTCACACGT
>JAZFUC010000217.1:0-5621 GCA_036446995.1 Dehalococcoidales bacterium
TAATCGGGGGGGGGCAGGGGGATGGGTAATAATAGTAATTAAATTAACCCCCGCTTTTATAAACCCACCAATGCTGGTAAAATAACCTTGTGTCCCCGGTTTATGGCTGAACATAAAATTCGAAAATAACTTATTTTTAAAAGAACTAGAGGAGACAGATGGAAGAATTAAGCATTCCCGGCCCCACCCCTGTACCGGAAGAAGTACGTCAGGCAATTTCCCGGCAGATGATAAATCACCGTGGTGAGGAATTCGCCAAGATGTTAAACCGGGTGACGCACAATCTGAAGCAGCTGTTTCAGACGAGAAATGACCTTTATCTGCTTACCTGTTCCGGAACAGGCGGTCTGGAAGCGGCCATCGTTAATACCCTTTCCCCCGGCGACAAAGTGCTTTCGGTAGCCATCGGCGTCTTCGGGGAGCGTTTTGCCACTATCGCCGAGAAGTTTGGAGCCGTGGTAACCCCCCTTAATTTCGAATGGGGTAAAGCGGCCGATGCCGCCGAGGTCCGCAAAGCTCTTCAGGCCGAACCGGATATCAAGGCGGTGCTGGTGACCCACAATGAGACCTCCACCGGTGTAACAAATGACCTGGCGGCAATCAGCGCCGTGGTAAAAGAAGCCGGCAAGCTGCTGCTGGTCGATGCCATCAGCAGTCTGGGTTCAATTAAACTGCCGGTGGACGAGTGGGGCTGTGATGTGGCCATTAGCGGTTCACAAAAGGGATGGATGGTGCCGCCGGGGCTGGCAATGGTCAGTATCAGTCCGGCAGCCTGGCAGGCGCATGCTGAAGCTAAAATGCCCCGTTTTTACTGGGATTTCACCCAGGCAAAAAGCTATTTTGAGAAAGAGCAGACGCCCTGGACGCCGGCTGTTTCCATCGTTTACGCTTTTTACGCTTCCCTGGATATGATGATGAAAGAAGGCCTGGAGGAGGTTATCGCCCGCCACACGAGGGTGGCCAACCTGGCCCGGGAAGGGGTAAAATCCCTGGGGCTTTCCCTCTTTGCTGACGAGGAATTTGCTTCAGACACGGTTACGGCCGTCTGCTCCCGAAGCGGGCATAACATCAAGAAGCTTATCCGTATAATGCGGGAAGAACACAATATCGTGCTGGGCGGCGGACAGCAGAGGCTGGATGGCCAGATATTCCGTATCGGGCACATGGGCTGGGTAAACGAAGCTGATATAGAAAAAGTTCTGGAGGCCCTGAAGGTGGTCCTGCCCCAGACAGTCGCCAAGACGTAGCATAGTCCTGACTCAAAAAGCCACCTGGCCGCTGTTTTGAAATCAGGGTAGAAAATGAAGGATTATCGAGTTAGTTTATGAAAGTGCTGATTGCCGATCCCGTCGGGAACGAAGGAATAGATATACTACGGGTTGTTGCCGAAGTTGATATCAAAACCGGTCTGGAGCCGGAGGAATTGATAGCGGTTATCGGTGAGTATGACGCTCTAGTGGTGCGCAGTCAGACCCAGGTGACGGCCAGTGTAATAGAAGCCGGTAAGAAACTGCAGATAATCGCCCGGGCCGGGGTGGGCGTGGACAACATAGATATTGACGAGGCCACCAGGCAAGGCATTGTGGTAGTCAATACCCCTACAGGTAATACTACGGCCGCTGCCGAACACACCATCGCCCTGATGTTCGCTCTGGCGCGTCATATTGCTCAGGCCAACAGCCTGCTTAAGTCCGGGGAATGGCAGAGAAACAAATTCATGGGAGTTGAGCTCAGAAACAAAGTGCTGGGTATCATCGGGCTGGGGAATGTCGGTTCGGAGGTGGCCAGGCGGGCCAGAGGACTGGAGATGAAGCTTATTGCCTATGACCCATTCGTCTCGGAAGACTACGCTCGTAATTTCCAGGTGGAACTCACCAATTTAAAGAGGCTGCTCAAAGAAGCTGACTTTATTACCATACATGTCCCCCTGACCGCGTCAACCAGGCAAATAATCGGGCCGAAGGAACTGGCTCTGGTCAAGCCCAGCGTCAGGATTATCAATACCGCCCGGGGCGGTCTGATAAATGAGGAGGCGCTGGTAAAAGCGGTGAAAGAGGGAAGAGTGGCCGGCGCCGCCGTGGATGTGTTTTCTGAAGAACCCTGCACCAGCAGCATCCTCTTTGAAGAGGACAATATCGTTGTCACTCCCCATCTGGGGGCTTCCACCGCTGAAGCCCAGGCGATGGTTGCCGAGGATGTGGCCGAACAGATTATCAGCGTGTTCAATGGACATCCGGCCCGCTATGCGGTAAACGCCCCATTCATTTCCGTGGAAAATGTAACTGAACTGGCCCCGTTTATCAAGGCGGCGGTCACGGCCGGCAAGCTGGTCGCCCAGCTCGTGGACAGCCAGATGAATTCCATCAGGATAAGATACGAGGGCGAGATTTCCAGTTATGACACCAATATTCTCAAGGCCGCCGTCCTCAGGGGGTTGCTGGAAGAAATCAGCGAAGAGCGGGTAAACCTGGTCAACGCCAATGTGGTGGCGGCCCGTCGCGGTCTGAAGGTGGTGGAGCAGAAAGATGCCAAATGTGATAATTACGCCAGCCTTATTACCGTGGAAGTCACCTCCGGCAAAGACGGTGTCATCGTGGCCACCACCGTGATTCGGGGCGAGAGCCACATCGTACGCGTAAATGAATACTGGATTGACATCTATCCGGCGGAAGGAAATTTCCTGTTTTGTGACCACCTTGACCGTCCCGGACTGCTCGGCGAGGTGGGTATGATAACCGGCGACGCCAATATCGATATCAGTTCAATGCATGTAGGGCGTCTCAAACCCAGGGGGGAAGCGCTGATGATACTGGCCCTTGATGAGCCCATGGACGAGGAACAGCAGGAACAGCTTCTATCAATCCCGGATATTTATACTGCCAAGTCGGTTAAGCTCTAACGGCCCTCTTCATACCAGACGGTTGAAAACAAGCCCTGAAGGCATCTTGGGATAGAAGTAAGTCGATTTTCTGGGCATTTTGTCACCGGTATCGGCAACCGCTTTTATCAGTTCAGGCGTTGACGGGCGTATCAGCAGGGCCAGCTGGTACTCCTGGCTGATAACCCTGTTAATTGCGTCCTGCCGGTCATAACAGTAGTTCAGGTTTGTTTTTTCATTGCCATGACTCATTGCCAGCAGATTTTCCAGGATAACATGGTCTACGATGCTGACATCCAGGTTCCGGTAAAGTTCCGAATGGAAGTAAGGCATCATATGGCTGATAGTATCAGAGTTGAGCAGTTTCAGTATGAAGAGACTTTCCCCGTCCAGGCCGTATAGGGTGATATTGACTCCGTCTGCCTGGGACAGGATAGTGTCTACTTGCTTCCAACCACCGGCCAGCGGCAGTTCCTCGATTTCAAAAAAGACCTTCAGTTTGTCCATCAGTTCGTTCAGGGCTGATTTTGAGATGCCCCGGACCAGCCGGTGGGGGGGTAGAATAAGCAGACCGGGGTCGGTAATGTCCACCAGGGTCATCATTACGAAATTATAGGGAGCATCCAAGGACGCTGATGAAGCGGCATCGTGTCTCTCCTGCCGGTAGGTTAGGGCACTTTCATAACGGTGATGACCGTCGGCGATGTAGAGCGGCTGTCCGGCTAAACTGCCGGTGATTTTAACGATTACCTCCGGGTCCGTGATTGCCCGGACATCATGTCCTTCCCCGCTGCCGTCCCGGTAGCTCATCAGGGGGGTAATTTTTTCCTGCGTCTTCAGGGCCGAGGCAATTTGTTTCTCCCCGTCTTCGAAGAATGCCAGGATAGGGCTGGTATTTGCCTGGAGCGCCCAGAGGAGGCTCAACCGGTCGCCCCTGGCCTCGGTAAGGGTGCCCTCGTGGGGACGGACAATCATCTTGTCCCACTCTTCCAGTTTTACGCAGGTGATTAGGGCCCGCCGCCGGTATTGCTTTCTCTGGTAGGTGAAATAATGGTCATGTAGATAAATAGTCGGTTCTTTATCGGTCTCCAGAACGGTTTCATTGAGCCACCGTTCCAGCACAGCCGCCGCCCGGATGTACTTGTTATCAGTGGCCGTGTCCTGAGGTAACTCCCGGTTGTCCTCCAGCCGGACAAAGTTATGGTCGTTCTTGGCGTAAAGCTCCTGCTGTTGCTCGGGGCTAATAATGTCATAGGGCGGGCAGATAACTGCAGACAGGTCTTTTAAGAGTGAATCATTGTAGTGAATGCCCCGGAAGGCACGAACATCAGCCAAACTCAGCCATCCTCTTTTCCGGGCCCGGACCGGGCGCCGGGTGTTTACTCCTCTAGTTTACCTTATGGCTGGAGAGAGGGCAAGGGAGACTGTCCCGATATAATCGGGACTGGCCGGCCGGTTGCTGTGATATAATTAGGCAACATTTTTTGGCGCGGGGATACAGATGGACTCGAACGGTGCCGGGACAAGAGCCGAACAACTCAGGGCCACCATCAACCACCATAACTATCGCTATTACGTGTTGGATAATCCTGAGATTAGCGATATTGAGTTTGACAGGTTGATGAGGGAACTGCAGCAGCTTGAGGAGGAACATCCCGGGCTGCTTACCCCTGACTCACCGACCCAGCGGGTTGGCGCAAAGCCCGTCGAGGCCTTCGGCGTGGTGGAGCACCCTCAGCCCCTTTTATCTCTGGGTAACGCTTTTAGCACCGAGGAGTTACTGGCCTGGCACACCCGGACCGCCAAGCTGCTTGATGACGACCGGTTTAAGATGGTCTGTGAGCACAAGATGGACGGCCTGGCCGTAGCCCTGACCTATATTGACGGCCAGTTTGTCACCGGAGCTACCCGCGGCGACGGCCTCCGCGGCGAGAATATCACCCAGAACCTGAGAACGGTCAGGAGCATACCCCTTTCCGTGTCGCCGGATGCCCCGCCCCGGTTTGAAGTGAGGGGAGAAGTCTTTCTGCCCCTGGCCGGGTTTCAGAAGCTGAATGATGACCGGGCAGCTGAAGGGCAGTCCCTCTTCGCTAACCCCCGGAACGCGGCCGCCGGCTCGGTACGCCAGCTTGACCCCCGCATCACTGCCCGGCGTCCCCTGGATATCTATATATATGCCTTGGGGCCTTCCGAGGGAAGAACTCTCCCTGGCAGTCACTGGGAGATAATGGAGTATCTCAAGACCCTTGGTTTCAAGATAAATCCTAATAATACCCGGCTGAATGGTATCGACCAGGTGGAGGATTATTACAGGAACTGGATGGATAAGAGGGACGGTCTGCCTTACGAGGCTGATGGCGTGGTGGTCAAGGTGGACTTACTGGCCCTGCAGGAACGGCTGGGTAATGTCGGCCGGGAGCCCCGCTGGGCGGTGGCTTACAAATTCCCGGCAGTGCGGGGCACAACCCGGCTGAACAGTATAGAAATTAGCGTCGGCCGTACCGGTACCCTTAATCCCTACGCCGTTCTGGAGCCGGTCCAGGTGGGTGGGGTCACCATCAGGCAGGCAGCCCTTCATAACGAGGATGATATCAGGCGCAAAGACATCCGCGAGGGCGACACAATTTTTATTCAGAGAGCCGGTGACGTGATCCCGGAGATAATCGGGCCGACTCCCGAGAGCAGGCAGAACCCGGAACGGGGAGGAGAATTCAGTCTGCTGGACAAACTTCCCCGGAATGAC
>JAZFUC010000218.1:0-2828 GCA_036446995.1 Dehalococcoidales bacterium
TCCCACAAAAAGGTTGAGTTCAAGCAGTCCCGCACCACCTTTAATGCCCTGCTCAATGAATTAGAACCGGAGCAGCTGGTGGAAATGAATGCCGGAGAGGCGGAAGTCAGGGGCATACATGAAGACGATTGGGTCTGGGTAGAATCTCACAACGCTGTAACCGGGGAGAAGAAAAGAATAAAAGCCAAGATAAAACTGATGGAGGGCATCAGGCCGGATACGGTTACTATGTCTCACCACTACGGTTTCTGGGTACACCCGACGGCCAAGGAAGGCGGTCCGACACCGAATGCCATATTCCCCGCTGGCGAAGGTTATATCACCAACACCGCTGACCAGAGCTACCAGGTAAGAGTAAAAGTAACCAAGGTATAGGAGGAATAATGGCAAGATACGGAATGGTCATAGACCTTTCAAGATGCATGGGCTGCAAATCTTGTGTTGAAGCCTGCAAGGTTGAGAACAACACCGGCGAAGGTATGTTCTGGATGCATGTCTTCCGAAAGGAGACGGGTAAATACCCGAATGTGCGCTGGACATTCACTCCCCGGCCATGCCAGCACTGCGACAACGCCCCCTGTGTTAAAGTGTGTCCGGTGGGAGCCAGATTTAAGCGTGAGGACGGTCTGGTTCTGACCGATTTTGACCGCTGCATCGGCTGCCGGTATTGCGAGGTAGCCTGCCCTTACGGCGTAAACTACTTCAACTGGAAAAAGCCGGAACGGAACCAATACTATGATTGGGACGGAAATGAGGGAGACAATGTGTATGGAGCAGGGGGGGTGCAGGACGATATTGGCGGGTCAATACCACCCTACCGAAATCCGGACCATGAAAATAAATACGGGGAGGACAAGCGTCTGGTCTCCGGTGGCCAGCATTATAAAGGCGTGGTCGGAAAGTGCACCTTCTGCGTTCATCGCCTGGACAAGGGATTACTGCCCGCCTGTGTAGCCACCTGTCCGGTTAAGACTCTCAATTTTGGTGACCTCGATGACCCCAATAGCGAAGTCTCAAGACTCCTGGGACAAAAGAGATCCTTCCGGCTGCTGGAAAATCTGGGGACCAACCCGAGGGTTTATTATCTGGAAGGCTCAGCGCCGATACATGAAATTAACGGGGATATCCCAGGCCTAACCGAGGTAAGGAGGTAAGAATGGCCAGCAGAATAAACCAGCCGTCCTATGCCCTATGGTCTGGCAGTAAAAAGTTCCTGATGATTGCGATAGCCCTGCTGATCGTTGTCGGATGGGGGTTATACGCCTACAGCCAGCAGTGGATAAACGGGCTTTCGGTTACCGGCATGGGTGATATTGGCACGGCCGGTGGCGCGGCCTGGGGGCTGTACATCGTCTTTGACGTCTATTTCGTCGGGATTAGCTTTGCCGGTATCACCATCGCGGCCTTAATTCGTCTTTTCAATCTGGAACGCCTTCGCCCCATCGCCCGGATGGCGGAGCTACTCACCATTGTTGTCCTGGTGTTGGCCGGATTGGTAGTCCTGATAGACCTGGGGCAGCCGGGCAGAGGCATCATCAACCTGCTGCGTTACGCTCGTCCGATGTCCCCTTTCTTCGGCACCTTTACCCTGGTTATCTCCGGTTATCTCTTTGCCAGCCTGGTCTACTTTTATCTGGATGGACGTAAGGACGCCGCCGAATGCGCCAAACAACCGGGGCGATGGCAATGGTTTCATAAAATATGGGCGGCCGGATACAAAGACACTCCGGGGGAACGGCAGCGCCATCGCCACACTACCTGGTGGCTGGCACTGTTCATCTTGCCGATTCTGGTCATTGCCCATTCCACGCTGGGACTTGTATTCGGTTTGCAGGTAGGGCGGCCCGGCTGGTTTAGCGCTCTTCAGGCGCCATCCTTTGTATTAATGGCCGGGGTATCGGGGCTAGGGTTCATCATCATCATCGCCGCCATTCTCCGCTCAGTCCCGAAATTAAGAGACCGGCTTCCTCTGGAAATATTTTCCTGGCTGGGTAATTTTACCTGGATAATGTTAATCGGCTATATCTATTTCATAGCCGTGGAAATACTGACATCTACTTATACCGCTCACAGGGATGAAGTCCTGCTGACCCAGCAACTCTTCAGCGGCGCCTATGCCTGGTTATTCTGGTCCAGCCTGGGTCTTATCCTTGTCTCTTTCGGGTTGCTTTTCGGCCAGTTTTTACGCCGCCGCTACCTGATTTCCCTGATGGTTATCAGCGGCGTACTGCTGAATCTGGCCGCCATCGGCAAGCGGTTTCTCATTGTAGTACCCTCCCAGACTCATGGCACTTTGCTCCCTTACGACGCCGGTGCCTACAGCCCAACCTGGGTGGAGTATTCCATCATCCTGGGTATTTTCGCCCTCGGAACTCTGGCCTATATGCTTTTTATCAAGGTATTCCCGATTATGGAAATCCAAGAAAACAGTAAGGGGGAATAACAATGCGAAAAACAATGTTCTGGTTAACCATTCTGACAGGACTTGTCTTTGTAATAGGTGGTTTCTTTTTGGCGGCGCCCATCGGTCCTCCGATTAGCTCGGCCATCAGCAATCCAAGGATACCTTTTTCCCCGACTGTTTTCCTGTTAGGCGTCATGCTGCTGTTTGGCTCAGCCGTGGTTTATGAACTGACTCCCGGTGGGAGCAAGGAGAAATAAAAATGGCGATGATTAAAAAACTGAGTGATGCCCGGGAATTAGCTAAAGCCAGAGCCCAGATTTATCATCTACAGGCCAGTTTATACTCAGCGTCTCCAGAAGCCAAGTTCATCGAATTCCTGGCCGGATGGTGCCGCTCCCAGCTTAATACTGACAGTTTCTCAAGA
>JAZFUC010000219.1:0-2066 GCA_036446995.1 Dehalococcoidales bacterium
GCTGACCTGGCCCGAAATAATATCACCGTAGTGAGCGGCCTGGCAAAAGGGATTGATTCCGTGGCCCACCACAGCACTCTGGAGGCAGGAGGCCGGACACTGGCCATATTTGCCTCCGGGCTCGATACCGTGTACCCTGGTGAGAACGCTGACCTGGCCCGGCGTATAATGGAGAACGGCGCTCTGATTAGCGAGTACCCTCTGGGTACCAAACCCAGGGCGGATAATTTTCCCCGGCGTAACCGGATAATGAGCGGCCTCAGCCTGGGAGTCTTGGTGATAGAGGCCGGAGAGAGCAGCGGAGCTATTATTACGGCCAACATGGCCTTGGAGCAGAACCGGGAAGTGTTTGCCGTTCCGGGCAGCATCCTTTCGCCGGTCAGCAAGGGCACCAACCAGCTTATCCAGGACGGAGCCAAGCTGGTGCGCAGTTACAAGGATATCCTGGAAGAGCTTAACCTGACGGCGGTGGCCCAGCAAATAGAAATGAAAGTGGTTATACCGCCCTCTGATACGGAGGCCCTGCTGCTGGGGCAGCTGGGCGCCGAACCCACCCATATTGATGAGGTCTGCCGCCTGAGCGGCTTGCCGGCCTCAACCGTAAGCAGTACACTGGCGATGATGGAGCTGAAAGGCCAGGTCAAACAGGTGGGAGGGATGAATTATTCACTGGCCAGGGAAATGAGAGAGGAGTACAGAGTAAAGATAGACTGATGGCTACAAAGAAAAGTCTGGTTATAGTAGAATCACCGGCCAAAGCCAGGACACTTGAAAAAATCCTGGGCAGCAAGTACACCCTCAAGGCGTCCCTGGGACACATCCGGGACCTGCCCAAAAGCAAGCTGGGAGTGGATGTTGAGAATTCCTTCATGCCCAGCTATGTCGTGCCCAGAGATAAAAGCAAGATCGCCAAGGAACTCAGGGATGCCGCCAAGAAAGTGTCCACCGTCTACCTGGCTACTGACCCTGACCGGGAGGGAGAGGCCATCTCCTGGCACCTGGTCAATATAATGAAATCCGACAAGACGGAATACCGCCGGGTCGTTTTCCATGAGATAACCGAGGAAGCCATTAAAGAGGCTTTCAAGCATTCCCGGCAGATTGATATGCACCTGGTAAATGCCCAGCAGGCCAGGCGGATTATGGACCGGCTGGTGGGCTATAAACTGAGTCCGCTGCTCTGGAAGAAGGTAAGAAGAGGCCTTTCGGCCGGCCGGGTGCAATCGGTCGCCTTGCGGATTATCGTTGACCGCGAGCGGGAGATAGAGAAATTTACAGCCGAAGAGTACTGGATCATTGAGGCCGAGCTGGATAAAAAACCGGCCGGGGAATCAACCTTCCGGGCCGGGCTGGTTGGCCTGGCCAACGGTGATAAACTGAGAATCGGCAGCGAGGAAGAATCAAACCGGATTAAAGATGACCTCGGCGTGGCCAGGTACAGCGTCGGCGGGGTAAAAAAGAAAAAAGTTACCCGTCAGCCGGCCCCGCCCTTTATTACCAGCACCCTGCAGCAGGAGGCCTGGCGCCGGCACCGTTTCAGCGCCCGGCAGACAATGGCCGTGGCCCAGCAGCTTTATGAAGGGCTGGAGGTTGGTGAGGAAGGAAGCGTTGGTCTCATAACCTACATGCGGACAGATTCAACTACTGTCTCCCGGGGGGCGATTATTGAGGCCAGGGAACTGATTAAAGCCAATTACGGGGCAGAATATGTGCCGCCCAACGCCCGTACCTTTAAAAAGGTGGTTAAGGGCGCCCAGGAAGCCCATGAGGCCATCCGGCCGACCAGGATTAAACGGGAACCGTCCCGGATAAAAAAATATCTTAATACCAACCAGTTCAGACTTTATGAGCTTATCTGGAAACGGATGGTAGCCAGCCAGATGGCGGCCGCCATAAATGACGCCACCACCGTGGATATAAATGCTAAAATCCAGGCCCCCGGGGATGATTATCTGTTAAGAGCGTCCAGTTCCGTTAACCGCTTTCCCGGTTTTACCGTTCTTTATATTGAACAAAAAGACCAGGAGGACGAAGAGGAACCCCTGTCCGTGCTGCCGGGACTGGCT
>JAZFUC010000220.1:0-2308 GCA_036446995.1 Dehalococcoidales bacterium
CAAGCCTTGCATCAAAGTCCAATGACGATTAGAATTACAGGTAGAAACGGGGATTGTTTAATGTCTGATGTCCTGGCTGAAGAACGGAAAAAGATAGCTGACTACACCGGCGGGGTGACGGTATCCGAACTTTGGGACCGCAACGCTTCAAAATATCCCGGCCGTACGGCCATAGAGGACCCGGATAACTCTTTAACCTGGGCAGAGGCGGGATTATGGATTGACCGTTTGGCCCTGGGACTGGTGGAGCTCGGATTCACTCGGGACGATACCCTGGTGGTCCAGTTGCCCAATTCAATCGAACTGCACCTGCTCCGGGTGGCCGGAGAGAAGGCGGGGATTCGCGTTGTTCCGGTGACCAGCAACATGCGCCGGACGGAACTGGAGCACATCCTGGGCCGGACGGAGGCCGCCGGTATGGTTGTCCCCCTGGAATACCGGGGATTTGATTTTATAGATATGATTACTGAAATTCGCCCCGGCCTGCCCGGTCTGAAACATCTGTTTGTGGTCGGGGAGGGAGCTCCCAAGGGCACCCTTTCCATCCGGGAGATAGCCCAGCGGCCGCTGGAGAAGAATTACCCGCCGGATTATTTTGAAAAACGGCGTTATCGGGGAGGGGAGCTTTCCCTGATCGGCCACACCAGCGGCTCCACCGGTCTCCCCAAGCTGACAATGTATTCACCGGATGTATGTTCCGGTTCCGGCCGCCATTTTATGGAGAGCCTCCGGCTAACCTCTGATGACACAGTAGCGGCCATCGCCCCGGCGGCCCGGGGGCCGAACCTGCCCGTTTATTTCAGCGCTCCCTGGGCAGCTTCAAAGATATTTATGCTGCCCTGGTCCGGCCCGGCGGACGCTCTGGAGCTAATCCAGGATAGAAAAATCAGCGTGGCCTGCCTGGTGCCCACTCAACTGGCTCTGATGGTGGAGGAAGCCCAAAAAAGGGACTATGACCTCAGCCCGGTGCGGGTCTGGGAGAGCGCCGGCGCTTACCTGCCTCCGCCCCTGATGGCCGAAGTTGAAGAGAAAATGGGGGGCACCGTGCTGAACAATTACGGCAGTATGGAACTGGGCAATATGACCTCGGCCCGGCTGGATGACCCTCACGAGGTAAGGATGAACACGGCCGGCAAGCCGATATACGGAGTTGAAATCAAGATTGTCGATGATAATGGTGTAGAGATAAAAAGGGGGCAGGTGGGTGAGATAAGGGCCAGGTGCCTTTGTTCGTCCCTGGGTTTCTACCAGGACGAGGCGGCCACCCGGGAGATATGGGATGAGGAAGGCTGGGCAAGTATGGGTGATCTGGGTATGATTGACAGCCGGGGTGACCTGGTAATCGTGGGCCGTGTGAAGGATATGATTATCCGGGGCGGCCAGAATATTTATCCCGCCGAGATAGAAGCCCTGCTCATCGAACACCCCAAGGTACAGGATTTAGCCGTGGTAGGCATGCCCGACCCGATAATGGGGGAAAGGGCCTGCGTTTATGTTGTTCCCGCTGAGGGGGAAACCCTGACTTTTGAAGAAATGACCGCCTTTCTGAAGGCGAAAAACATCGCCCCTTTTAAGACGCCTGAAAGACTGGAACTGATAGACAAATTCCCCATGGTTTCCGATGATTACAAGGTGGATAAAAAAGCCCTCAGGCAGGACATAACCAGCAAACTGGATGAAGAAAAGAAGGAGAACACCTCTTGAAAACAGGCATCGGGGCTGCTGAAACGGAAGGAATAAGGACTGTCTAATGGCCCCCAGACTTTTATCAAAATCAAAGTACATGAACGGACTCCAGTGTCTGAAATACCTCTGGATTACCTTCCACGAATCCGGAAAAATATCCGAAACGGGCGCCGCCACCCAGTACCTCTTTGACCAGGGACACCGGGTAGGTGAACTGGCCAAGAAGCTGTTTCCGGAGGGCATTGACGTGCCCCCGGCTGATTTTATGGGCAGTATCAGGCAGACCCGGCAGCTGATGCAGCAGGGCCGCACCGTCTTTGAGGCGGCCATAATGACCGGCGGGCTGTACAGCCGGGTAGATATCCTGAAGCCGGCGGATGACGGCCGCTGGGACATAATCGAGGTTAAAAGCTCCACCCGGGTCAAGGATGTGGATGTGTCGGATGTGGCTTTTCAGAAATACTGCCTCGGGCAGGCCGGGCTGGAGATAAGAAACTGTTACCTGGTCCATATTAATAACGAGTATGCCAGACAGGGTGAGATTGAGCCTGAAAAGCTCTTCACCACCGAGGATATCAGCGAGCGGGTGGAGGAGGCCTCGGTCGGGGTTGCCGACCGGGTG
>JAZFUC010000221.1:0-4752 GCA_036446995.1 Dehalococcoidales bacterium
GGCGACGCTGGCCCCATGGGGTGCCATATTGGGAGGGTTACAGGCAAAAACTATTCCGGCCATATCTTTTTTGGCGGCCATTTGCGTGTAATAGCCGATGGCCCCCTGGTGGGTATGGTTACGGATTAAGACCCAGCCGATACCTACTTCTCTTGCCTTCTTCATGGCCAGTTCCATGGCGAGGGTGGTGACCACTGGGCCCAAAGCACGGTCGGCGTCAATCAACAAGGTGGCGGGTGTCTCATGGACAATCCGGATATTGGGTTTCGGATTCATCACGCCCTTGTCTATGTTGTCCACATACCAGGGAATCCGCAGTACTCCATGGGAGTCCACGCCGCGCAGATTAGCCCATATCAGCGTCACCGCCTCGGTCTCGGCATCTTGGGGAGGCATACCGGCTTGCGAAAATACCTCTCTGGTAAATTCCTGCAATGGTTCGTGGGCGATTCTGACTTCACTATCAGTCATAGTTACTCCTTTTATCACCATATCCGGCGACGGGTTGTTTAGAGGTGTTTCCTTGTCATCATCGGGAAACCGTCCGGGTTAGCCGGCACCGGGCACCCGGGTAAGGCCTTTCCCGGCGCTTTCTTTGAGTTCACTGTCCCGGGAATTATCACCGGCTGAAGATGAAATCAGGGAGAAAGGTAGCAATCTGCGGGAAGATCATTATTATAATCAGGCCAACGAGCTGAAGAAGCACAAAGGGAATAATGGAACGGTACACGTCTCCCATGCTGACGCCTTTGGGAACAATTCCCTTCAGGTAGAACAGATTTACCCCGAAAGGCGGTGTCAAGAGGCCCATTTCCATGTTTACCACGAACAAAATGCCAAACCATAAAGGATCAAAGCCGAATGCCTTGATGAGGGGCAGGAAAACGGGAACCGTAATCATGATAATCCCGGTCGTTTCCATAACCATCCCCAGTATAATTAAAAGGAACTGTATTCCAATCAACACGATCCAGCGGCTCACTCCCAAAGATTGGATAAATTGGCTGACAAATTGAGGCCCCCCGACCGCTGAATAAGTAGCGGAAAACCACGAGGCGGCAATGACAATCCACAGGATCATAGCGGTAAGTCTTAGTGTTTCAGTACTGGCTTCCCGAACGAGCGACCATTTGAGCTTTCGGCTGAGGGCAGTACTTATTATTGCGCTAAAGGCACCAACGGCGGCAGCTTCGGTAGGCGTGGCTATACCAGTGAAAATTGACCCCAAGACGGCAAAAACAATGGCCATGGGGAAAATCAATGCCTTGAATTTAGGCAGCATTTTTCTCAGGGGAACCCTCTCCTCGGGAGGCAACGACGGACCCAGTTCAGGGTTGAAGTGAGCTCGTATTAGAATATAAATGATGAACAGTGTGGCCAACAGCAGACCAGGAAACACCCCTCCGGCGAAGAGTCGCCCGACTGACACCTTTGCCATCACGCCATAGATGATCATTACCACGCTGGGAGGGATAAGTATTCCCAGCGCCCCGCCGGCGCAGATAGAGCCGATAGCTAGCGTCTTACCGTAGCCCCGCTTCAACATGGAAGGCAATGCTATCAGTCCCATGGTAACCGTAGCGGCTCCGCTGATACCCGCCATCGCCGCGAATATCGTGCAAATTCCGACTGTCCCAACCGCTAATCCCCCGCGCACTCTTCCCAGCAGGCCATACATCAGTTCGTACAGGTCATCCGCTATCCCACTCTCCCGGAGGAAATTAGCCATCAGGATGAATAGGGGAAGAGCCAGCAGAATGGTGCTCCGCATTATGCCGAGCGATTGTATAGCGACTATCTTTGTACCATCAAAACCCCACAGAAAGTAGGCGAATGTGAGGCCCACACCACCAATAGCAAAGGCAAGTGGTAAGCCGAGCATCACAAGCACAAACATGCTGCCAAATAACGCCAGCGTAGCCAGTTCCGGACTCATCTTAACGGCTCTCCGGTGATGGCAGTGTGCAGGTCTCGGACAAACTTTGCCACTACTTGAGTCAGGAGCAGGAAGGCCGCTAATGGAATTATCCCCCTGAGCGGGTATAAAGGAGGTCCGAATTCGGTGTTCGTGTGCTCAAGCTTGCTTAATGACTTTAAGAAAAATTCTCCACCTAACCAAATCATAAGAATAATAATGCCCAATGGTATTAAGAAAATGACAGCGTCAAGAATAGCCCCGGCTCTTAAGGACATTCGCTCGCGAAATATCTCCACGTTGACCATGGAGCCGCGCCAGAAACAGTAGGCGCCACCCAACATGAATTGAGCGCCAAAAATAAAAGTACTCATTTCGTGAGCCCATTTGGTCGGGGCATTAAAGAAATACCTGGCGATAATCTCAAACATCAGAATTGCCATGTAGAGCAAGGCAAGTGGAGCGATGATTTCACCGCTCCACTTGCCTACCTTGTCAGTAACTTGTACGAACTTCTTCACCATTTACAAACCATTGTTATCCACGACCGCCTTGTACTATAGGCTGTGTGGGATTTCTATTACTCAACCGTGTAATCTGTGTAGCCTTGACTCCTCAGGTAATCGGTGATGAGTTTAATTGTCTGCTTCGCCCGGGGAGCTTTCTCGGCAACACTGGTCCACACCTGTTCCGCCGCATTGATTAATGTCGGGTAATCCTCGTCAGGTATCGTGACGATTTCAAGCCCTGCGGCTGTCATCTCTTCTACCGCCAGGACGCTCTCGTAAGTGTCCCAAAGGTAGTTATCCACCGAAAAAGTCTTACCTATGCGCTCGTCCAAGATGGCTTTCAGATCGTCGGGTAGTGAGTTCCAGGCGTCCATGTTCACGAAGGTATCGTAGGACAGCATTACCTGCAGGGCCGCCGGGTGCATCAGGTAGTTGGCCACCTCATACCAGCCGAAGTCTCGGAGTGTAGCCTCGGAACCCCAGGTCGCCGCATCAACGGTACCAGCCGCTAAGGCAGTGTAAACTTCTCCGCCCGGGATGTACACGGTGGAAGCGCCCATGTTTTCCACCCAGGAAGCATAAGTGGTATGGGTGCGCACTTTCATGCCCTCAAAGTCAGCCGCATTTCTGATTGGTATTCTGGACAGAATAAAGACGCCTCTGGCGGCGGGCATGTCCAGGAGATACAGTCCATGTGGCTCGAAGCTCTCCCTGAAGAAGTCCAGTAAGCCAAATTTGTAGTTAACCATGAGTGCGTCTTCGAGTGTGCGCAGTCCCATGGGAAGGTTGAGGGCCTCAATCTCGGGCATAATTGCCCGATGATATCCCGGTGAAGAAATGCCAATCTCAAACAGTCCCGACGCCGCTGCTTCGAAAGTGTCGACATCTGGACTGAGGGCACCCGGCGGGAAGTTAGTTATTTTCAACCTTCCGCCTGACATCGCCTCAATATCCTTAAACATGGCGACATGGACTTCGTCGTAGAGGCTACTGGAGGGAGGGGTAATGTCTTGCGCTCTCCACTCGAACACTTCAGGTGGTGCCGCTGGGGTTGGAGCTGGGGCTGGCGCTGGAGCCGGGGCTGGCGCTGGCGCTGGAGCCGGGGCTGGCGCTGGAGCCGGGGTCGGGACTGGCGCCGGCGCCGGAGCTGGAGTTGGGGCTGGCGCTGGAGCCGGAGCTGGAGCCGGGGCGGCACAGGCGACGATACTGCTCACTAATGCCACCACCAAAACCAGAGCTAATATCCTTATTTTATTCATTTTTTCCTCCTGCTGAAATTTTGGAATCAGTTTCTGTTTGAATCCTTTCTGCTGAAATCTATCACCCCCCTTCGATGTTATTTGCCGAGTATTTTTTCCTGAATTCGGGTTACCTGCCTTGGCCAGAACGGCTCTCCGGCCTGATACAGTCAGGTGTCCTGGTAAACGGTTTATATGTTATCAATCGGTGAATATTTTCCCTCACGATAGTCTTTAAAAACATGAAGCGGGATGCCACTAGCCCGATTACACCAAGGAAAGCACACGGGAGGGGCTCCAGCACCTACCCTGCATAAGTAAGGTCCATATTCCTTGTTTCCCCTGGCAGAGCCCGCTTTGGAGCCGTTTTTACTCACGACCCTAGCTCACTTAATTTCCTTGAAATCCTATCCGCACTCTCCTTCACCATCTTTAGTAAATCTGCCCTATTCTTCTTAATGCGCTCTTCAGGTCCAAAAACGCCCAGGGCTACTGGGCATATATAATTTTTAATCGGGACGGAAATTCCTCCGCTGCCCGGTATGGTTTCACTAAAAGTTATGGCATACCCTTTCGTCTTTATCTGATTCACTTCACGTATCAAGGCTTTTTTATCAATAATCTCGTTTGTTCGCATGGTAACCTTTGTATGATCCAGAATCATTTGTCTCTCGTTTTCCGGGAGTTCTGACAGCAGGACCTTCCCTCCGGCTCCGATATGTAGCGGAGCCACAAATCCCTTTTCTAGGGTAAGCCTGATGCTCTGATTACTTGACAGTACTTCTAAAAACATCCTTTGTGTTCCAATTTTTACTTGCAGACCGACTGATTCTCCGGACAGGTCACGCAGGCGCTGTATGTCATCAGATGCACAAATCAGTAGCCAGTGGTGCGAAATGTAGGGATTGGATGCAAGCTGAACAACCAGATGACCTACATAAAAACGTTGAGTTACGGGGTCTTGGATGGCAAAGCCCAATACTTCGAGTGTTTTGAGTAGTCTGTACGTAGTAGTTTTACTGAGATTGAGCTTTTTAGAAATATCAGTAAGTCTTTCTAATCCATCCCCCATACACTTCAGTATCTCTGT
>JAZFUC010000222.1:0-3333 GCA_036446995.1 Dehalococcoidales bacterium
TTTACCAATATCTGTCTATTATAGCAGAAATAATGTTGCCTCTTTGGGGCTAGAGTATAGCTATCTTGCTGTCACCTTGTCAAGTAAGCAACCGTTAGCGGCGCCGTTCGGTTTCAAGTGTTGAATTTAGTTTAATTACCAACAAACCCCATCCCCCTTTATCCCCCCGATGAAATCGGGGGGGAGGTAAGAAAGAGAGGGGGCTTCGCCCTCTCTCTATATTTTTCCCCTTTTCCTTAGCAAGGAGAGGCTTCGTCGTGAGATCTCGGCGTGAGCTCGGCCGAACGCTCAAAGGAGAGGCTTCGTCGTGAGACCTCGGCGTGAGCTCGGCCGAACGCTCAACCGAACGGGGGACTAAGGGGGTGAGGTTAACCGGATAGTAAAATACTCCTCCTGTAATGATTGCTTCCCCCATCTTTGTAATGAGATATAATACATCAACTTGAAACGTTTCCGACCGGATGTGTGAAGACAGGCTGAAAAATGAGCGAGTAGGGAGAACACAGTCTGGAACTGGAGGAGGGAAACCTGCCCTTCCTCAAGAGAAACCTGGCTGATTTCCTGACCATCAGCCGGGGCATTATCGGGCTGGTGGTGCTTTCCCTGAGCTTCTCCGGGCCGGGAGCCTACCTGACAGTAGTAATCCTGGCCCTCTCCGGCATAGCCACTGATATACTTGACGGCAAAGCAGCCAGGCATTACCTGGGCGAGAACCGGGAAGGGAGGATGGGCAAGCACGATATCGAGGTAGATACCTTTTTTGTGCTCTGCATTCTGGGCTATCTGACTTTTTCAGGCATCATCACGGAAAGAGCCCTGGGCCTGGGATGGATTGGTCTGGTGGTAATCTCCGCCCTTCTTTCCAGAAAGAACCTCAAGGTGCTGGTTGCTTCGGAGGTTATCACCGTCATTACTCTGCTGCTGGTCGCCCTGTTTTATGACTCGGGGGTGTTCTGGATGCTCATCGCCCCGGCTGGAGCGGCCGGTCTCTTTATAAACCGTCGCCGGGTGCTTTACCTGATATTCGATTACTGGCCGTCATTGTTCTCAAGATAAAAGGGGCCTGTCAGGCTTGCAATAGGGCCCATTCTTTTTTTATAATCTATAATAAATATCGTCAAATGGACGGACTAAAAAAATATGCCGGAATCTGAAAAATTGGACTATGACCAGCTAGAGGTAGGACATGAGTTCCCGCCTGTCAGCTATAGACTGGACAAGTCTATGGTTGAAATGTTCCTGGAGGCCGTTGAAGAAGTCAACAGCCTCTACCGGGACATGGAAATAGTCCCCCCGATGGCCCTGGCCGCCCGGGCGATGGCCGCCCTGGCCGAATGCGTCTCACCTCCTCCCGGCTCCATCCATATCTCCCAGGAACTGGAGTTTCAGAGCGCCGTTAAAACCGGGGAAACGATTACCTGCGTGGCCAGGATACTCAGGAAACAGGAGAGAGGCAAACTCAGGATTATGATTGTCGGTCTGGACGTGTTCAACCAGTCTCAGGAGAAAATAGCCGCGGCTAAAACCAGCTTTATGCTGCCGGTGCCGGACTGACACTAAAGAAAGGTTAAAATAATGACACCGGTCAAACTGAACGACTTAAGGGAAGGCAGTGACCTCCCCGGAATAAAAAAAGATATTAAACAGGAGCGTGTCAACCAGTACGCAGAGGCCAGCGGTGATTTCAACCCCATCCACCTGGATGAGGAGTTCGCCAGAAATACACCGGCCGGGGGCAGGATTGCCCACGGAATGCTCATTCTGGCCTACGCTTCTGAAATGATGACGGCCGCCTTTGACCGTAACTGGCTCACGGGGGGCAAACTCAATGTCAGGTTTAAGATTCCGGCCAGGCCGGGCGATACCATCACCGTCAGCGGGAAAGTTACCAAGCTGGAGAAGAACGAAGAAAACACCCTGATTTATTGTGCCATTCTCTGCACCAACCAGGACGGTGAAACGGTAATAACGGGGGACGCTACCGTCACCATCAAAAACTGAGCCGCTTGTCTCGGTCTGAAAACGCAACCCCATATTTTCAACTCGGGTGCCTGTTGCCGCCCTGTTTTCTAAATATGAGGATATCTCTCTAAAATACTTGGCTATTCTTATTTTTCTCCTTGTATTATCCACCCATCTGTTGTAGAATTTTATAGGTTCCGGTAGATTCTTTTAGTTTTATGTAGCCTCGGTATTTTATGTAAATCATCGGTGGCTCTTGTAACACGGCTCGAATTCAGTAATCGGAAGGGAGCGGGTTGAAACAGGATACCTTACTCAGTATAGGTGAAGCCAGCCATAACCTGGGTGTCAGTGAAGCGACTCTCCGCCAGTGGACCGATGAAGGGAAGATAAAAGCCTTTGTCACCCCCGGCGGTCACCGCCGCTACTCAGGGGCGGAGCTGAAAAAGTTTATCGGCGCCCACTCCCGGATGCTGGGTGTTAAGGACCTGGTTGTAGAAATAGAGGAAACCAAACCGCAGCACCGGGAAATTGCCCGGTCTTCCGGCGCCACCACCTCCTGGTACGACCGCCTCACCAAAGAGTCCCGCCAGTACCTGGCCGAGATAGGCCGTGACCTGCTCAACATCATCGTCAAATACATCACCGAGCCTTCTCAGCGTGAAGCCAATCTGGAAGCCGCCCGCAACATCGGCAGCGACTACGGAGAAACCCTGGCCCGCCTGGAACTTACCCTGACAGACGCGGTGGGGGCCTATATCACTCACCGTGACCCCATAACGCAAGCCACCACCCAGATAATGAAAAAGAAAGAAGCCTTTACCGGGCGGGTTGTCGAGGCAATACCCCTGGTGGCTAAGATAATGGATGAAGTGCTCGTCAGCCTGGTGGCCGCTCACCAGCAGCACAGTATTTTACAAGAAAAGAATGTGGAGGATGAGGTTAGTTAATGATATCAATCACGCGTTTACTATGCGATGAGGTGGGGCCGGGTGACCACCTTCGCTACGAGAAAAGGGATGTCCCGAAACCGGTGGTCGTCTGGAATTGCACCCGTCAGTGTAATCTGAACTGCATTCACTGTTACGCCAGCGCCGATAGCCAGAAATCACCTGATGAAATGAGCACCGCTGAAGGAGAAGCGTTTATCCGCAACCTGGCTGATTTCGGCGTCCCGGTGCTCCTCTTTTCCGGAGGTGAGCCCCTTTTAAGAAAAGACTTTTTCCACCTGGCGGGGTATGCCAAAGAACAGGGCATGAGAATTGCCCTGTCCACCAACGGGACCGTAATCACCGAGGATATGGCCAGTGACATCAAGGACATCGGTTTTGCCGAAGTCGGCATCAGCCTTGACGGAATCGGGCCCAATAA
>JAZFUC010000223.1:0-2609 GCA_036446995.1 Dehalococcoidales bacterium
GAAACAGGGAAGGTAAGACGGTTTCCGGTTCTGAAAACCTTGCGGAGCATCTCCATGGTGTCTTCCATGATGGTGATAAAGTATGGGTCAAGATGGCCGACCATTGGCGCGAGCATGGCCATCTGAACCCGGGGATGAATATTACTGGGACCGGGACCCATCAGAATCCGCTGCGGCGGGTTTAATGAAAGAGGTGTAATCTCAGACATGGGAAATGCCTCCTTTTCACCGGTGGGAAACAACGAGGGGGGTGATGTCATAGATTACCATATTGGCAGGTTCTTCTGCTAGACCTTCCGTTTAAAAAGTGGTACAACTTATACATAACCCTTCTTAACCGGTGTCTTTGCTTCCTGCCTCACCATGACATAAGAAATTGCTGTACCATTTATGTTTACTCTCAAACAAATACTGCATATCGATAATAACGAGTCCGAAGAACCCTACCTGAGGTCTTACCGTTGGGTTATGCTGGCCATTATCTGGCTGCTGTATGGCGTTTTCGGCCTGACGATGAGGTCAATAGCACCTCTGATTACTCCCATGCTCCGGGACCTCAGCATGTCATACGGTGAGATGGGCCTTATACTTGGCAGCTGGCAGCTGGTCTACGTTCCTGTCGCCATCATGGCCGGTATCGCCATGGACAGGTGGGGTATCAGGCGGACTTTGTTTGCCGGTATTATTATCCTGGCCCTTTCAGAGGGGCTGCGCTACTTTGCCACCGGATTCGGCACTCTACTGCCTATCGTTGCTCTGTTCGGTATCGGAGGTCCGCTGATATCCGTGGGGGCGCCCAAGACCATTTCAGTCTGGTTCAAGGGTAAGAACCGGGCAACAGCGGTGGGACTTTATACCACGGCTCCCTGGATTGGAGGACTTTTCGCCATCGCGGCCACCAACAGTTTCGTTATGCCCCTGACCGGTTACAGCTGGCGACTTACTTTTGTGATATACGGTCTGGTGGCTCTGGTATTTGCTGTGATATGGTTGGTTCTGGCCCGGGATACGGGCCGGACAAGCGATGTAATTTCAACCGGCATCAAGGATGTCTTCCTCAGGTTAATCAGGGTGCGTAATGTTGTTATCGTCTTTCTAGCCGGGCTGCTGATACTGTTAATTGATCACGGCTTCTCCCACTGGCTGCCGAAAATGCTGGAGAACCGCGGGTTTTCTCCGGAAACAGCCGGATTCACTGCTTCGCTCCCCTTGCTGGCCGCTATCCCCTCGGTCCTGCTGGTACCCCTGCTAACCCCACCTCACCTGCGGGGTAGAGTTCTGGCCATTCTAGCTTTCCTCACCTCGACCGCCCTTTTGATTTCATATTTTTCTTCATCATGGCTCCTTCAGGGCGGGCTGGTTCTTTACGGAATGGCGGCTCCGGTCTTGCTGCCGATGCTGATGCTGGTGCTGATGGATGACCCTCATGTGGGGCCGGAACATATGGGCCTGGCCGCCGGTATATTCTTTGGCGTGGCGGAGATAGGCGGCTTCACCGGCCCGCTGCTGATGGGCGTGCTGGTGGATGTTACGGGTAATTTCCTGCTGGGCATTATTTTCCTGGCTGGTATGGGCATTCTATTAACCGCACTGACATTGCTGTTGCGTAAAGGTTAACCGGCTCTCCCGGCTATCCCCAGAAGGCCTCAGGCGCGTAATCGCAGCCTGAAAGACCTGAACCATATGAGATTACCTCCGGTCTGAAATTTTGCATCTGGCGGGCCTGGAGTGCTATTATTAAACATCGTTTCCCCCTTTTTTCCCGGCACCAACTTTTGTCTATAAAGCATCATTTACCGGATTGGAGCTCGCGGCCAGTCAATGAATTTTAATCTCAGGCGTCCGAATATATTTTATGGCTGGTACCTGGTCGCAATCTGTGTAATCATAATCATGTACACAGGCGGCATCATTCACTTCGGTTTTACTGCCGTTTTTGGCTCCATTGAGGAAGAATTCGGCTGGAGTTACGCCCAGATTTCCCTGGCTGCTTCTCTGCGTGGTTTTGAGATGGGCCTTATGGCCCCCTTAATCGGTCTTTTAGTGGACCGGGTGGGCCCCAGAAAACTGATATTTGTCGGCAGTTTTTTTATATTCTTTGGTTTCCTGGTATTGAGCCGGGTCAACTCACTGCCCGCGTTTTACGGCGCTTTTGCCCTGATAGCCATCGGAATGAGCACCACCAGCGGCACTGTCCTGCTGACGGCTGTAACTAACTGGTTTCGGGTAAAAGCTAACCTGGCAACCGGAATCGTGGTCAGTGGATTCGGGCTGGGTGGATTACTTGTTCCGGTAATTACCCGACTGATAGACGCTTTTCAATGGCGAACAGCTATGTTAATTGCCGGGACGAGCACCCTTTTCATTGTCCTCCCGCTGTCGTTTCTGGTAAGGCACAAGCCTGAGCAATATGGTTCCCAGCCGGATGGAATACCGCTTGACCGGGAAGTTGACGCGCCCGGTTCCCAGACGCCTGCAATCGTCGAGGAAGTTAACATACCAGCCCGGATAGCCTTGAAAAACAGGGCTTTCTGGCATGTGGCTTTATCGTCAATGTGTCATTCTTTCGTGCTGGGAGCGATAGTAATTCACATAATGCCCTTTCTCGG
>JAZFUC010000224.1:0-3670 GCA_036446995.1 Dehalococcoidales bacterium
TCGAACAGACCCTCTCCAGTTTCAGCTGGCATATGAACAACGCGGTGCGTATTATAGATAATACCACCGGGCAGAGCCTGGTACTGCTGGATGAACTGGGCACCAGTACGGACCCGGCGGAAGGTTCCGCCCTGGCCCGGGCTATGCTGCTCCACTTTCTGTCACAGAAGACCCTTACCGTGGCTACCACCCATTACGCGGACCTGAAGGCCTTTGCCCATAACACCCCGGGGATACAGAACGCCTCTTTTGACTTTAACCCTGATACCCTGGCGCCGACCTACCATATGACGCTGGGCATTCCCGGCGGCAGCAACGCCCTGGCTACGGCCGGGCGTCTGGGCATACCCTCCGGCATAATCGACCGGGCCAGGACGATGCTGTCCAAAGGCGCGCTGGACCTGGACGCCGCCCTGGCTGATATTATGGCCGAGAAACAGAAGATTAGCGGAGCCAGAGAACTACTGGAAAAAGAAAGGGAGTCAGTTAACGCTCAGAACGCCGAAATCGAAAGCAGGCTGGCCAAACTGAGAGCCGAGGAACGGCGGACCACCGATGAGGCCAGGGACAGTATCATCCGTGAAGCCGCCGAACTTAACCGGCAAGTGCGCAAGGCCGGGGCCGAACTGCGCCGCAAAACGAGCCGGGAAACGGTGGAGACGGCCCGGAACACCCTGGCCTCAATGAAATCAAAACTCGACAGCCCTGAGTGGACTCCGGGGACGCCCCAGGAAGCCAGGGAGCAGGGCATCCGGGCTGGTGACACGGTCACCTTGAGCGAATTCGGCCTCCGGGCGATGGTGCTGGCTGTTTCGGAAGAAAAGGGGGAGGTGGAAGTCCAGGCCGGCCAGACCAGAATCACCGTTGGTATCAACAATGTTGAAAAAGTTTCAGGGACCCCGGCCGCCAGAACGGAAGGGAAAGCGGCCCCCGTCCTGCCGCCAACTGCGTCTGTGCCAGCCACGCTTGACCTGAGGGGCAAGCGGGCGGACGAGGTGGAAGTGGCCGTGGATATGTACCTGAGTGACGCCGCTCTGACCAACCTCAACGAGGTGGTGATAATTCACGGGTTCGGCACCGGTACCGTCCGCCAGATAGTCAGGGATTTTCTCTCCGGCCACCCGCTGGTCAGTTCCTTCCGGGCCGGGGGAAAAGGAGAAGGCGGTGACGGGGCGACGGTGGTCAGCCTGTAGTCCCGGATGAGGATGCTGAAGTAATGGTGGAAGCTAACCCCGCGCCTAAAAAGTATTTACTGGGACGGCCGAAGATGGCCCAATTCTTCTCTAAACTGGAAGAAGGTTCATCTACCGGGGCGGTCTCACTTTACCTGAAGCCCGGATTATCTGAAAGGGAACTCCAAAATATGGCCGGTATACCGGCCTCCCTGCCCCTGCCCGATGAGCTTATCCGGACTGCCGTTAAATCTACAAACGGGGCGGTTATTTTCTGGGGAAGCCGGGGAAAATACCTGGTCCTGCCTCCCTTTCCGATAAAAGAGAAGGCAATTTTTGATGGCTACGAGGCCGAGCCCCTGGGCCGGATGCTGGCCGGGGAGCACAGAATCGGGCTGGTGCTGCTCCACCTGGGTTCCTACGCGGTTGGGGTATGCCAGGGAGAAACCCTGCTCTCCAGCAAGGTGGGGACCGGTCTTGTCCACGGCCGCCATAGAAAGGGCGGGTCCTCCCAACAGCGTTTTCAGCGGCGGAGGGAGAAACAGGTTGATGAGTTCCTGGACCGGGTCTGCGGTCATGCCCGGGAGCACCTGGAACCCCTGAAAAAGGAACTGGACTACCTGGTTTACGGCGGGCCGCGCCAGACAGTGCTTCGGCTGAGGAAAAGGTGTCCCTTTCTGGGCTCGTTTGATGACCGGGTCCTGCCCCTGCTGGACGTGCCCACGCTCAGGCAGAAAGTGCTGGAGACGGCCGTCGTACGCGTCTGGTCCAGTCACATTATCGAGTGGCCGGATGATGTGTAAAGAAAAAACCGGCGACTAAAGGCCGCCGGATTGCAGTTCGATAGGGACATTTTCCGGAGCCAACAGGAAAGAAATGATGAAATCCGACCTGATTTCTCTTTTCTCCATGGTAAACTCTACCCCGGCCGCTTTCAGTTCTTCGATGGACTTGTCCAGGTCGTCGCTTTGAATCCCGAAATGGACCAACCCGGTTTGGGCGTCACCGGCGGCTTTTGAAATCAGCATGGTCGTCCCGTTAAGGTCCAGGTTAACGGTTACCCGCTCACCGTTAGGATCGGGGTCGTTGACCTGTTTGGCGCCAAAATGTTTTACATAGAATTCGGCTGTTTTAAACGGGTCCGGGCTCATTAAATGGAGATGGTCAAATGTGTGGTTGGGCATAAATTGTAACCTCCGTTTCGTTTTTGCTTCTTTATGATTCTCTATGTTAAAGCCCATCTGGTGGGCTGTCAAATATTAATGCTTGCTGTCTTGCCAGATACAGCCGGCCGATGGCATACTGGGGATAATGTCCGGACTTGAGGGTCTCTCTGTTTTAGTTATTGCCCTGGGGCTGTCCGCTGACTGTTTTGCCGTGACGCTCAGCGGGTCTATCACGATGAGAACCGTGTCCCTCATCCAGACGCTCCGCACCGCTTTCACTTTCGGTTTATTCCAGGCCCTGATGCCGGTGCTGGGCTGGCTGGCGGGTCGAACGGTGGTAGACCTGATAGGGGGCTACGACCACTGGGTGGCCTTTACTTTGCTGTCCCTGATTGGCGCCAGGATGATATGGCAGTCCCTGCGGGGTGAAGAAGCGGCTAAACAGGTTGACATAACCCGCGGCTTGACATTGATAACCCTGGCCGTAGCTACCAGCATAGATGCCCTGGCGGTTGGCCTGACTTTTGCCTTTCTCGATGTAAATATTGTTTCGGCCGCTCTTATTATCGGGGCCGTGGCCTTTATTATATCGGTATTCGGCTTTTTTCTCGGTAAAAGAGCGGGGCGTCTGCTGGGCAGAAGGGCGGAGGCTTTCGGCGGGATAATCCTAATCGCCATCGGCTTGCGAATTCTTCTTACCCATATTATCCAGTAAACAGCGGCATTGACCAGAAATATGCCTAACAATGTCGTGGAGCCCTCTCGGGTAGCGCCTGACTGTCTTCAAACGGTTGACAGCTTCTCTATGGATAGTTTATTGTATCAGTAGAGACAGAAAAATCAGAAAGAACTGAATTAACCGGGAGGTAAGAATGGAAGAAAAGCAGATTGACGAGTCCGACTGTTCCGAGGAAGAGACGGCCTGTTGCAAAGTCGAGGCTTTGGTCAGCGTGGATGAGAGAGGACAGATGGTGCTGCCCAAGGAGCTCAGGGAAAAGGCCAAGATACAGGCCGGCGACAAGCTGGCCGTTTCCAGCTGGGTGAAAGACGGCTAAGTATGCTGTATATTCCTGACCAGGGCCGACGATCTGGCCGAAATGGTAATAGAGGCCCTGGGACCGGTGATGAAAGAAATAATCAAGACATAATTATTAAGGGGGGATTCTGATATGAAAGACGATGAGATAAGAAAGACGGTCAGGGAAAGCTATGGCAAGGTTGCCCTGAGGGAAGCCGAAGAGGCATCCTGCTGCGGCGCCGGCAGCACACAGAGCGATGTAAGCAGGGCAATCGGCTATTCAGAGGAAGAACTGGGGGCTGTGCCTGAGGGGG